>JASJCB010000240.1 GCA_030066195.1 Acidobacteriota bacterium | reverse complement strand
AGCAGGGTCATCATTCAGGCCGGCTGTCGGTTCCTTACCCAGGTCGAGCCACGTGAGGTTTGTTCACGCTACTCTGTATCTAACCCGGGCTTTTTGAGAAGTTGCCCATAGGGCTGTATTTGGTTGTCAAAAGCGGGGAGGGGGTTACTTTCCGCGCCGATGTCTAAAAAATCGGCGGACCGATTTGCCCCAAGCACAACCAAAACCAACCGGGCTGAGTGATTGATTCCATACACGCGCTTCGGCTCCGGTAGGAATCGCTTCACATCTATGTTATCCTCGTCGCGGAGACCCTACATCAACGCGTTGTTCTATAGGAAAGTAGTCTGGATTCGTTATGGAGGTGAGGCCGGCGGCCTTAACAATTTTCTTCGGCGATATGTCTGCGAATAAATACTTTCATACTTTGGACCCGCCCTGGTCCTCTACCGTACAGGCCGCCGATTCCGATCGGGAACCCTGCCCGGATTCCCGTCAGTAGAGGGATAGCTTGCAACAATATGAATGGGACCGGATCAAAGAGGTCCTCAAGGAGATGAACGCCTTACCCTCGGCCGGGCGCGACGCCTGGCTAAAGGAGAGGTACGGCTCGCATCCGGAATTTTACAACCGGGTTGTAACCCTGTTAGGCGACGGCGCCCCGACCCTGCCGGCGCCCGACCAAAACGACGCCCCGGAATCGACCCTTCAAGAAGCCGGGACCGGAACGGTTCTCGGCGCCTGGCGATTGCTGAAACCGCTGGATGAGGGCGGCATGGGCGCTGTCTGGCTTGCCGAACGCGCCGATGCCGCCTTCACCATGACAGCCGCGGTAAAAATCGTCAAAGGCACCCTCTTTTCTCCCTCCCTGAATGATCGCTTCATAAGAGAACGCCAGTTTTTGGCCGACCTGAAGCACCCCAACATCTGTATTTTGTTGGACGGCGGCACCACCCCCCAAGGCAGGCCTTATCTGGTGATGGAATATGTCGAGGGCGACGTGATCCATCGCTGGTGCGAGACTCAACGACCTGAATCCTCGCAAATCCTGGATTTATTCCGGCAACTCTGTTCCGCCGTTGCCTACGCGCATCGCAAGGGCATATTGCACCGCGACCTGAAACCCAAAAACATCATGGTGACCAGGGACGGACACATCAAACTGATGGATTTCGGGATCGCCGATTCCGTAACCGTGGAGCCGAAGTCGGGGGCTTTCATGCCCATGACCCCGGAATACGCCTCTCCCGAGCAATTCGAAGGCGGCCGGGTGACCGAAGCTTCCGATCGATACACCCTGGGCCTGGTCCTATTCCAACTACTCAGCGGTCAAAGACCCCGCGACGCGGATGAGCTTTATATCCCGATCTTGAAAAAAATCAGGAACGAAAGCCAGGACCCGGTAACGAAGGAAGCGGTGTTGCTGGCGAGGGATCTTCTTGCCGAGGAACCGGAGGAACGGCCCGGCCTGGATTCGGTGATCTCCCGCATCGATGCACTGAACACCGGTAATTTCCAGGAAGCTCAGGAAGTTGCCCAATTACCGGCCTATGAGGCCGTATGTTGGCATCACCCCTACGCCGCCTGGACGGTCGAAAACCTGGCCCGCCGCCTGGCCGATGAAACCGGCCTGAAATTGTGGCTGGATGACTGGTATCGCCTCCCCGAGGAGGCACCCGACCGGGCCTTGGGCCGGGCGTTGGGAGCGACCGATTGCCTGGTCGTCTTTCTGGCGGATGACGGCAACGGTCCCTGGCTGGACGATCTGCAAAGCCTCGCGATCAGTAAAACCATTTCCGAGAACTACCGCGTGATTCCCGTGTTGCTGGGTGGTGCCGATCGTCCCGAGCGAGAGAGCGACCTGCCCCCCTTCCTTCGCCGCCACGCTTGGATCAATATCAGCGAAGCCGCCTTCCATGCCGAGTTGAAAGCCGCGGCCCGCAAGATACGCGGAGAAAACCGCAACGATCGAGACGGACAACTCGCCGAAACCTGCCCCTTCAAGGGCCTGGAAGCCTTCACCGAAAAGGACCATCATTTCTTCTACGGTCGCGAGGCCATCACCCAGCGATTGTCGGAACATGTCAACCGCTATCGATTCCTGGCCGTCTTGGGCCCTTCCGGCAGCGGCAAATCTTCCGTGGTGCAAGCCGGACTGATGCCGCTGCTGCGTGAGGAAGGCAAGAGCATCGCCCTGTTCACGCCGGCCGGGCACCCCTTGGAGGAGCTGGCCTACGCCCTTCAGGACTGTTTCCGGGAAAGCAGCCCGTTAACCGCGGTTCAGCTGACCAATCGACTGTGGTCCGATGACGACGCCTTGAATAACATTGCCCAAGAACTGGAGGAGCACGGCGGTCCCGACGAACTGGTCCTGGTCATCGATCAGTTTGAAGAGATCTTCACCCTTGCCATGGACCAGATCGAAGTGTCGCGCTTCCTGGACGTCCTGCTTTCGGCGGTGGATCGTCCCGGCACCCGCATTACGGTGGTGCTGACCATGCGCTCCGATTTCTACGGCAGATCTACCGCCTGGTCGGATCTCACCAGTTATCTCAATGACCATAACATCCTCATCGAACCCATGAATCGCGACGAGTTGGAGCGCGCCGTGGTGGAGCCCGCCCACCTTGCCGGACTTCAACTGGAGTCGGGCCTCATGGAAAAGATCCTGGACGATGTCCAGGGAGAAAGCGGCGAACTGCCCCTGCTGGAACACGCGCTCCTGGAACTCTACCAGCGGCGAGTGGGCAACCTGTTGACCTCGGCCGCCTACACCGAAATCGGCGGTATCGAAGGCGCCCTGGCTCGTCGCGCCGAATCGGAATACCGGCAAACCGACGCACCGGGTCGACAAATCATCCGCAAGATGTTTACCCTGGGTCTCATCCATCCCGGGGAGGGCGCCGACGACACCCGACGCCACGCCGACCGAAGCGAACTGCTCAAGATCTCGGGAGACCCGGCCGCGGGTGAGAAGCTGCTCCAACGCCTGGTCAAAGCGCGCCTGCTCACGACCCTTCGCGACGCCAAACGCGGCGTCGATCAAATCGATGTAGCCCACGAGGCCCTGATCCGCAAGTGGAGCCGCATCCGCGATTGGATGGCCGAGGACCGGGAAACAGCCCGTCAGCTCAATCAACTGCGAACCCAGGCCCAGATTTGGGACCAGGCGGGCCGGGACCGTGACCACCTCCCGCGCGGAGGTCCGCTCTACCGGATGCAGGAACTGGTGGAACGCGAGAGCGACCATCTGGGCGACCTGGAACTGGATTTCATAGCCGCCGGCATCCATGAAAGAGAACGAGCCGCCGTCTCCCGTCGAAGGGGGCGTAACGCCCTTACCGTCGCCGCGCTTGTCTCGCTGATCCTGGCCGTTTTCAGTTGGCTGGCGGCACACAAGTCGGAACGCCTGCGGATTTTGGCGGAACAGGCGCAGACCCGCTTCGAAGACGAGGTCAAGGAAGCCAACTACAATCAAGCCATGATGTTCACCAGGGAAGCCGGCTACGCCTTCGAACAAAAAGAACATCCTCAACCCCTGCTCTACGCCGTGACCGCCCTTTCTCGAGAAATCCCGGAGCAACGCGGCCTTCCCGAGACCCTCGGCTTGTTTGCCAACCCGGACATGGATAAAGACATCCGCCTGTTGTGGACCTCGCCCGTCGCCCCTGAATTCACCGCCATGGCGCTCAGCCCGGACGGTCAGTTCCTTGCCTTGGGCGAAACACAAGGCATGATCTACCTGCTGGACATGGTCAACGGGTCGGTTCTATCCGTTCTCAAGGGGCATAAACAGAAAATAACTCAATTGAGCTTCACCCCGGATTCGAATTACTTGATCTCCAGCGGTGAAGACCGGCGTATCTGCCGGTGGGTCGTGGAGGTGGAGGGTGTCGATTACAGCAGCCCCCTGCATGTGCGCTCTGCCGCGGGACCCGTTCGCGACCTCCTCGTTTCACCCGATGGAACCATGACGGCAACCCTTATCGAGGGCCGGCCGGATATCTTCTTGTACGACCTGCCCTCCGAAAAGCCGCTGCCCCCGCTTACCGGTAATGGCGCCGGGGCCTTATGTGCGGCCTTCTCGCCGGACGGCGAATTCCTGGCTGTTGCCGGTGACGACGGCATATTGCGGCTGTGGCATGCACAAAAGCAAACCCCGGTTTCCCAAACCGTGGCCGGCTCTGTTCATGCGGCGGTATTTACAGACAACCGGACCCTGGTGACCGCGAGCGATGAACCCGGCTTGCAACTCCGGTCGATCCCCGATCTTTCCCCCAAGGGCAGGCTCGACAATCACCGGGCAAAAATAACCGACCTGCAACGTGGAACTCGAACCGGCGAACTTATCGTTTCATCGGCGGACGGCAGCCTTTCCATTCTGGATCTGAACACCCGCAAAAGGATAACCGACGTTTGTGCCGGCATCACCCCGGAGGGCGGTATTACCCGCGTTAGCGCGAGTCCGACCTCCGAACGAGTCCTTGTATTGACCGACGGCATGCCTGCCTCGGCGGATACCGGCTCCGGTAGGTTCCATCCGTTGCTGCCGGGTCACGGCGATTGGGTCTACGAGGTCTCCTATGCACCGGACGGGAGCCGGCTGGCCTCGGCTTCGGCCGACGGTACCGTGAAGCTCTGGGACACCAACACCGGTCGCCTGAGGCACACCCTTACCGGCCATTCCGATCGCGTCTGGGCGGTGACCCACTCGCCGGACGGCCGCCTGGCGGCTTCCGGCTCCAGGGACCACGATGTGCGGCTCTGGGACACCGCCGACGGTTCCCTGGTTCGCAAAATCGGCGGGCATGCCGACGGGGTTTGGGGCGTCGCCTTTTCCCCTGACGGACAACGGCTGGCCTCCGCCTCTGCCGATCGCACTATTCGCCTTTGGAATGTTGACGATGGTTCCGCCGGTCCGGTTTTATCCGGGCACACCGACGTGGTTTACGACGCGGCCTTCCACCCCGACGGGCGCCGTCTGGCCTCTGCTTCCGGTGATCGCACCATCCGCATTTGGAACGCGGATACCGGCCGGGCGCGAGTTCTGACGGGCCACCGGGAAATGACGACCGAGGTCGCCTGGTCCCCTGACGGCCGCTTACTGGCCTCCGCGAGCCGAGACCGAACAGTGCGCCTATGGGATGTCGAAACGGGCAAAACCCTGCGCGTCTTGACCGGTCATGCCGGCTCGGTCAGCGAGGTGATCTTCCATCCCAACGGTCGCCGCCTGGCCACTTCCTCGGATGATCGAACCATACGCCTGTGGAACCTGGAGAACGGCGAAACGGAACTGGTGCTGTACGGCCACACCGATTCGGTTTGGGGCCTCGCCTTCCACCCCGACGGCAGCAGGCTGGCCTCGGCTTCCAGAGATCACAGGGTGCGGATTTGGGATACGGTCACGCCTGCCTACCAACCGGTCCTGGCCGGGCATACCCATGCGGTCTCAGGCGTTGCCTTCGGACCCGGCGGCCGCATGCTCGCCTCGGCCTCGTGGGACCGCACCGTGCGCCTGTGGGATGCCGTTGCGGGCAAACCGGGTCCCGTACTGGAAGGAAACAAAGAGGTGGTCAGCGACGTGGCGTTCCACCCGGAGGGCCGTTGGTCGGCGTCTGCATCCGAGGACAAAACCCTGCGTCTGTGGGATACGGCTACCGGCAAAACCGAAGCCGTGTTTCGCGGTCACACGCAACCGATTCACAGCCTTGACTTCCATCCCGACGGCCGCCGGCTGGCGTCGGGTTCCTACGATAAAACCGTACGCCTTTGGGATATCGCCGCGGGGGCTCCGGGTCCTGTGATGACCGGTCACACCGACAGGGTTTACGGGGTCGCCTTCCACCCCGCCGGAGAATTGCTGGCCTCCACGTCAAGCGATAAAACCGTGCGCCTGTGGCACACGGCCGACGGCAATCCCAAGGCCGTTTTGGAAGGCCATACCGATCGCGTTTACGGGGTCGCCTTCCATCCCGCCGGCCGCCTGCTTGCGTCCTGTTCCGACGATCGCACCGTGCGCTTGTGGGACATAACCGACGGTTCCGAGGGTCCCGTACTCACCGGTCACAAAGACAGGATTTGGGCGGTCGCCTTCCACCCCAACGGGCGTTGGTTGGCTTCCGCCTCCAGCGATCGGACCGTCCGGCTCTGGAACGTGGCTACCGGCGAAGCGGGTCCGGTGCTCACGGGCCATACCGGCCTGGTCAAGGATGTTTCTTTTTCACGCGACGGTTCGCTCCTGGCTTCCGGCTCCGATGACGCGAGCGTCCGCCTGTGGGATTTGGAACGCTTGTTTCGCGCGGAAAGCGCCTATCGCAATCGTACCGTCCGTCCCTTGCCGGTTGGTGCGGTCACGTTCCATTACGGCTATCGGTTGGACGGCTTCCAACTGGTCGACGAACCCGTGATTTACCTGCAAGGGCCCCCCGGCGAAGAGTTCCCGCTGCCCCATCCGCACGAGCGCCTTCTGCGTGGCAAACCGCCGGGCGTTGACCTGATCGATTGGGTGCTCAGTGAGTAAGCATCAGAAAAACTCACGGTACTTGAAGGGCGCCTTGAATGCCCCTCACACCCATGCGTGAATTTTTCTCACGCAACACGTCAGTTTTAATCGTTTGCGCTCACAGTGAAAAGCCTTCATATTAGATGAAACGGCGCGGTCGTGTTGACACCGACCACGGCGTAAGAATTTGGAACGGGCTGAACAAGATGCCTGTTCAGTCCCATCGCGGGAGACGCGAGACACGCCGAACGGTTGCCGGTTTTGGTCGCAACTCGATTTGCCGGTCCGGTCTCCCGAGGACGTTCAATCACAGTAAGATCCCCATCCCCGCCAAATACTCTAAAAGGGAAGGTGCGCCATGACTGAAGCCAAAATCTACATTCTTCACGAAAATAAAACCTGGGTAGAACCTCTGTCCGACGCACTCGCTGAGTTGGGAATCGACACTGAAGACATCGACCTGAGCGGCGGCCACCTGCCGCTTGACGAACTGCCGGCCGAGGGCGTTTATTACAACCGGGTCAGCGCGTCCTCCTACCTGCGCGACCATATGTTCGCGCCCGAACTGGCCAGGAACCTGATTCGCTGGTTGGAAAACTCCGGTCGTCGCGTTATCAACGACACGCGCGCCCTTGAAATAGAATTGAGCAAGTTGCACCACTACGACGCCCTGCGCAAAACCGGCATCCGCGTGCCCCGCACCCATGCCGCCGTAGGCCGTAGTCACCTGGTTCAGGCCGCGCAAGCCTTTGTCCCCGGCCCGTTCATCATCAAACCCAATCGCGGCGGCAAGGGCGCCGGCGTCAAGAAGTTCGACACCATCGCCGAACTGGAGGCCTGGCTGGACAGCCCCGATTACGTGGAGTCCGGCGACGGGGTCTGGCTGGTGCAGGAGTATATCCAGGCGCCCGACCACAAGATCACGCGTTTCGAATTCGTGGGCGGCAAATACCTCTATTCGGCACAAGTGGATACCCGCTCCGGTTTCGAACTGTGCCCGGCTGAATTCTGCACCTTGGAACAAGCGCGCGAACGCTTCCGCATCACGGACAGATACGCGGACCATCCCATCGTGGCCGAGTACGAAGAGTTCCTGGCCGAAAACGGGGTCGAAATCGCGGGCATCGAAATGATCGAAGACGAAGACGGTACCCTATACACCTACGACGTAAACACCAATACCAATTACAACCAGGCCGCCGAATTCTTCGCCCAGGTGCCCGTCAGCGGCATGAGCGCGGTAGCAAACTACCTGGCCGAAGAACTGGCGGCAGCCATGGAACCCAAACGCAAACTAGCACTGGCAAGCTAACCAAAGTAAACCCATAAGTAGCGTGAACAAGGCGCCCCGTTGAACGAGCGTGGAAGGAACCAAAAGCACCCAAAGTTCCAAAAAACCTGCCTACCAACCGGGGGGCGTTTTGTTCGCGCCGAAGGAACCAAAACCAAAAGCAAGCCAACAAGCAAAGCCCGAAGGCAAAAAAAACCGAATCTTCCAAACGGAGAAAACGGGAGAAAGCGGGATACACGGGTCCGATTTCCATCAAGATATGAGAGGATAAACGGCGGCGATATCAACAACCGACCCAAGGACCCCCATGGCCACCGACAACCTCCCCATCCAAACCCAGATCCCCCTGGCTCCCAAAACCACCATCGGCATCGGCGGACCGGCACGGTACTACCTGGAGGCAACCACCGAAGAAATGGTGACCGCCGGCATCCAATGGGCCGCAAAAAAGAACCTGCCCTTCTTCCTATTGGGCGGCGGCAGTAACCTGCTGCTCGCGGACGAGGGTTTCCCGGGACTGGTCATCGCCCTATGCATGCGCGGCCGCAAGGAAACACACACCGGCGACCACGTGATCCTGGACATTGCCGCCGGCGAAGACTGGGACGACCTGGTGGCTTTTACGGTCGCTCGAAACCTGGCCGGCATCGAATGCCTCAGCGGCATCCCCGGCAAGGCGGGCGCCGCCCCCATCCAGAATATCGGCGCCTACGGCCAGGAGATTGCGGACACCTTGGTAGATGTGCGCGTCCTGGATTTGACGTCGATGGAAACGCAAGTGCTGACCCGCCGGGCATGCCGCTTCGGCTATCGCGACAGCCTCTTCAAACAAGAAGGCAAGGGCCGCTACGTGGTGCTTTCCCTACGCTTGCAATTGACGCCCGACGGCAAACCCACCATCCGCTACCCGGACCTGGAACGTCGGTTGGGTCCCGACGCCTCCCTGGCCGAAGTGCGGGAAACGGTCCTGGCCGTAAGGCGCGGCAAATCCATGGTCGCCGACCCGACCGACCCCAACGCGCGAAGCTGCGGCTCCTTTTTCACCAACCCGATCTTGGACGCGTCGGCCTACGCGGCATTCAAAGCGCGCCTGCCTCAATTCGGCCTGTCCGAACACCCCAACTACCCGGGCGGACCGGGCAAAACCAAGTTATCGGCGGCCTGGCTGATCGAACGCTCGGGATTCGGCAAGGGCCTGGTATACAAGGGTGTGGGACTATCGCAAAAACACTGCCTGGCTTTGATCAACCGGGGCCAGGGCACCGCGACGGAAGCGTTGGAACTGGTCGCCCGAATCCAAAAAGGCGTCATGGAACGTTTCGGCGTCCAACTGGAACCCGAACCGGTGATCCTTAAATAACCCGGCGGGCCAAAATCCAAAGCCCGCCCGAGGGTTCGGCGAATTATCGGTTACAGCCGAGCCGTTATCCCGTAAAATGGTGGCAAACTATTACGGAGCGGCCCGCATGAACGACGACAACCTGATTTATGTTTCCTACAGCCATAAAGATAGGAAATGGCTGAACAAGCTGAAACAAACCGCGGCCGTCACCGGCCTCAACTTCTGGGACGACAGTCAAATCAGCGCGGGCGCCCTCTGGCGTGAGGAAACCCAAAAAGCCATGAACCGAGCTCGCGCCGCGCTCCTGTTGATCAGCCCGGACTACCTGGCTTCCGACATCGCCACCAAAACCGAGCTGAATGTTTTCCTGGAAAGCGCCAAACGCGGCGACCTGATTCTCCTCTGGTTGCCCATTCGCCCGTCCCTGGCCATGAACACGCCGCTTGCCGACTACCAGGCCCTTTGGGAACCCAAGAAACCGCTCGCCAACCTGGCTCCGGCCGAGTTGGAATCGGCTTTGACCAAGGTAGTCGCCGGCATGGTCGAGATTATGGAGAAGCCGCTGTCCCGTACCGAAAGCATTCCCGGCAGGAAACCCGGACCCGGCGAGGCCCCTTTCCTGGAACTGGTCTCGCTGTCCCTGGAGAACATCCGCTGCTTCAAACAGCTGGACCTGGACTTTCGACCCGAAGGAGAAACGGTCAAACGCATGATCGTGCTGGGCGACAACGCCACGGGCAAAACCACCGTTCTCCGCGCCCTGGCCTTGGGGCTCTGCGAGGAAACCGCCGCCACGGTACTGGTCAACCATACGCCGGGGCCCTTCATCCGCGAGGGCAGCGAGACGGGCACCATTCTGGTCACCCTGCGCGACCCGGTGAACGGCAAGTCCTACGAAATCAAAACGCGACTCAGGAAAAAGAGCGGCAGCGAAGAAGTCCGCCAGATCCCGGAGCCCGAGCCCTTCCCCTGGCCCCACGTCTTCGTCTGCGCCTACGGCACCAACCGCGCCCAGCCCGCCCAGGACCCCGCCGATACCTATCGTCACCAGGACGCCGTGCAAGCCCTGTTCGACTACGACGCCAAACTGCTGAACCCGGAACTGGTGCTCTTGAGACAGCCCCCGCATGTTCGCGGCATCATGGAAGAAAAGCTTCGCAAGATGATGATGCTGGAGGCGCCCCCTGACGACGAGGAGTATAACCCGTCATTGGTCACCATTCGCGGACCCTGGGGCCGCAAGCCCATCGAGGTGCTGAGCGACGGCTACCGCTCCTCCGCGCAATGGATCATCGATCTGCTGGGCCGCCAGGTCCTGGCCAGGGGTACGCGAAACATCGAAAATCCCAGCGGCATCGTGCTCATCGATGAAATCGACCAACACCTGCACCCGCGCTGGCAACGCGCCTTCTTCAGCATCCTCAAAAAGCAGTTCCCCAATATCCAGTTCATCGCCACCACCCACAGCCCGGTCATGGCCGCCACCCTGGGCGGATTGGAGGACGCCGCTCGAGAACGCGTCATCCACCTGACCGAAACCGGCGACGGTATCGAGAAAAAAGAGGCTCGGCTGCGAGGATTGAGTTCGGACCAGGTTCTGGCCTCGGAAGCCTTCAACTACATCGTTCAATCCGGGGACGACGAGTTAAACAGTCTCCTGGCCGAAGCATCTCAACTGGCCTCTTTAGAAGAGGGGCGCACCGAGGATCAGGAACAACGCTATCAACGCGTTCTGGCCGTCATCCAGGAAGTTCTGGAGGAAGAGGGCGAGACCCGCGTGGAACGCGACGCCAGACGTTTCTTCTACGAGCGTTTGCAACAACGCGTGGAAGAACTGAAAAAGGCCCTCACGGGGGCCGACCGATGATCAAAATAGAACGGCTGCCCTGCCCTCCGTCCCTGAAAGACAAGAGTGAAGAAGGCAACTACTACAACACTCGTGAAGTCGTCGAGACGTTATGGAAAATGCAACATGGCAAATGTTGCTACTGCGAAATGGACCTGCCCGAAAAAGGCCACCTGAAGGCCGTAGAGCATTTCAAACCCAAGGCCGTTTTCAAGGGCTTGCGCAATGATTGGAAAAACCTGCTCCTGGCTTGTGCTCAATGCAACGGCAAGAAATCAAACAAGTTCCCGGTCATCCTCTCGGATGAGAACAATGTGGAATCAGTCCTCTACATTGTGGACGAGCGCGATGAAACCCCGGCCATCATCGATCCCAGCAAGATCGACCCGGAACCGCATCTGGCTTATGAACTGGACCTGGACCGCATTCACAAGTCTTTTGTGAACATCAGGGGTAAGTCGGTCTTGGGCAGGGAAACCATCGCCACGGTCGGCCTGACCGATGCGTTTTATTTGAAAGCGCGACGCCGTTGGTATTGGCGGGTTTTGATGCCTTCCCTGGCCCGGCTCTCCGAGGCGGAACTGGACGGCAGCGAAAGGGAGAAGCAAACACAAAGAAAGGATTTCGCCGCATTGCTCGCGGACAAGGAGATTCATGGGGGCCTCAGCAGGGCATTCGCCCGTCATCACGGTGTGATCGATCTGGTATCCAAACCGGCTGCTCCCAAACCCAAACCAAGGCAGGTAAAGCCGCGCCAACCGAAGGGACCGATCAACCCCTTCACCAACACGGCGGCCATCCACGACCCGGCGCAATTTATTGGTCGCGAAAAAATGTTGCGGCGCTTGAGCAACAGCTTGAACGGCGGCTGTGTCGCCCTGATCGGCGAACCCAAAATCGGCAAAAGCTCCATTTTGCTGCGCCTGAAAGAAGCCTGGCGCGGCGATACCGTCGTCCCGATCGACTTTTCCGGTCTCACCGGCAGGGACCATTTCTATAGCAAACTGGCCGTGAACCTGGGTTTGAAAGCAGACGCAAGCGAAGAAGAGATCGGTGATGCCTTCGAGGAACGCCGCCTGCTGCTACTGCTGGACGAAATCGAGGCGGCGCCGGTCAAAGGCATCCGCGAGGAAGACATGTCCTGGCTACGCGCGAAGTGCAACAGTCACCCCAATGTCTCGGCGGTCATATCCGGCCAACGGCAACTCTGCGATATCTTTGGAGACAGTGCGGGTTCCGCTTGGGACAATATCTTCATCCCAAAACAGGTGAAGTACCTTACCAGGGCCGAGGCCGAAACCCTGCTGGAACACCCGTGGGCGCCGGATGAAATGCCGTTGGTTCCAAACACCATCAGAGAAATCTTGGACAAAACGGGCCTGCATCCCTATCGAATCCAACGCGGCGGATATCACGCCTTCGAGGCGCTTCACGACCCGGACTATGACTGGCGCGCCGAGTTACAGCAGGAATTGGAAAACTGCAATATGCAATGGAGACCGGTCGGTGAGGGCTGATGACCTGACGCCCCTTGACCTGGCGCCGAAACGAAAGAAGCCGCTTCGCTGGTGGCATCCGTGGGATTATCTGGTTCTGTTCTATTGGTGCTTCTTCTTTCCCCAGGCTTTGCCCTGGTATGTGGAAACGATTGGTGGATTGAAGGAGCAAGAACCGGGAAAATGGTCCCACCTGCGCGACCATAAAGAAGTGCGCGTTCTTGCCGTGATGGGTCTGGTTTTGTTGATGGTGGCGAATGTCCTACTCAACTACCTGGGAGTAGAGTTGGACATCATCGACCCTGACGATTATTGGAAAGCCGTGGCTGGAGGCGTGGCTTTCGGCGTGGCTGTCGGCGTGGCTGTCGGCGTGGCTGGAGGCGTGGCTGTCGGCGTGGCTTTCGGCGTGGCTGTCGGCGTGGCTTTCGGCGTGGCTTTCGGCGTGGCTGGAGGCGTGGCTGTCGGCGTGGCTTTCGGCGTGGCTGTCGGCGTGGCTTTCGGCGTGGCTGGAGGCGTGGCTGTCGGCGTGGCTTTCGGCGTGGCTGTCGGCGTGGCTGAAAATCTTTTGGCAGGCATAGTTGCTGGATTTTCCTTTGCATTTCTGTTTCCAACATTCACAATCGGTACAACTCTGCGTTTTCCCGATTGGCTTCTATCCGGACCGCTGAGTGGACGGTTCAACTGGTTTTCTCGTCTGGTAGCCATTCCCATTCCGGCCTTACGTCGACGTTTGCTGACGGGGTTGATCAATGACTGGCGTTTAGGCGCTGCTGATTGCCACCAGACTATGCGTTGGTCCTCACAACATTTAACCGCAGTTCAAGCCCTGACAAGGGCTCTTGATCAATCCTCCGATCGAGAAATCGTGAAACGAATCGATTGGCTGGCACGTGGGCAACACCATTGGGATCTTATTCGCTTTGTTGCGATTGATCCAATGACGTTCCTTATATCCATGATTGTTACCTTCCCATTGATTCCCCCGAAGATACGGCACAGACTGCAAAAGAAATACAAACCTATCCACCGCACCGATAACAATGTGAGAGCTTGCGCAACCGGTTTCTGGTGTTGGTACGTAGAAGATGCCTCCAAAGCACGCGAAGCGTTTGAGATCATTCGCGGCCTACCTTACGCCGATTTTCTCTACCGCGGCGCACTGGCAATCGAGACCGCATCTTCCCTTAAGCAAGCTGAGGAATACGGCCAATGGTTCCGGGAAAACCTATGGGCAGACGACTACGATCAAGAAGTTTTGCGGCCCGAAACCCTGGCGACAATCCAGCAATTAAGAGCCATTGCTCAAGTCGCATCTGAGTCTATTGAAGCATCTTCCGCACTGACTCGCGCCACGGCCTTCAACGAGGTCATTGCCTCACTACAACACTTCCGCCAAAACCCCGAAGCCTTGCTGGAGCCGGAAAGAGACCTACTCCTGGAAATCGCCGGGAAATGGACTGAAATACTAACCGAAGCAGCCGGTAAGGAAGCCGAACGTCAGGAACGTGAACCCGTCGAAAATCCCTACGTCGGCTTTTCCGGCCGACCGGTCTCGACGAGGGCTTTTGCCGGACGCGACATCATTCTTGCCAATATTCGACGCGCCCTTCCGGCAACCGTCATCCTCTACGGCCACCGCCGTATGGGCAAAACCAGCATTCTCCACCGCCTCAGGCAGGAACCGCCCGAAAACGCCCATGTCGTCCTTCTCGACATGCAAGCCTTCCGCCTGGCCAAAAATAACCGCGAGTTACTGCGCAAGTGGGCCCGCGAAATCCAAAAGAACCTGGCCAAAGCCGATATCCCCGACCTACCCGATTTCCAACAGGTAGACACCGATTATCCCGAGGAAGCCCTGGAGGACTACCTGGAGCAGGTGGGCACAGCCCTATCCGGTAAATCCCTGGTGTTGGCCTTGGATGAGTTCGAATATATTCAAGCGGGCATCGAGGAGGGCCGCTACAACAAAAGCCTCTACGATGTGATTCGGGCCCTTACCCAAAAACCGGATTTCCAATGGCTCAGCTTCATCCTGGCCGGTTTGCACGAATTAGAAGAGATGAGCGGCGATTACCAGGCCGCCTTCTACAGCCAGACCCTGCCGATTAAGGTCAGCTACCTCAGTCGAAAGACAACGTCCCATCTGGTCGAGAATCCCGATCCCAACTTCAACATGCGCTATGACCCCGCCCTGGTCGATGAACTCCACCGTCTGACCTTCGGCCAACCCTTCCTGTTGCAAAAAATCTGTTGGCGCCTGATCGAAAACTGGAACGAACGGTTTCTGGAAGAACGCAACCCGCCCGAACGCCTGCTGACAACGGCCGACCTGGACGACCTGTTCACCGAGGAATTCTTCATGGGCGCCCAATACTACTTCAAAGGGGTCTGGGACAACATTACCCCCGCCGAGCGCCGACTCCTCCGCATCCTGGCCGTCGCCCCGGAACCCATGAACCGAACCGCCCTATTCCAACACCCCGAAACAACCATGAGTGAACCCGAGTACCAACAAGCCCTGGCCGATCTGGACAAACACGACGTCATCAAAGCAACCGAAGGCCCGCTGACCTTCGCGGCAGCCCTCATGCAACAATGGGTCCGCGAATACGCCGATTGAAGGATCGAAACCCAAGGAGTTCACCAAGCGCCGACTATGGGGTCTTCCCGGGAGCGCCGGCGTCCCGCCGGCTGCAAGCCGTTCATTTCGCCTTGGCGAAATTAGGCGGATCGCTCTTTCGTACTATAAACATTTTCCGAAAGCACATAACTATTCGCGCTCGTTCCTTCGTCACATCGCTTGCAGCCGGCGGGACGCCGGCGCTCCCGGGAAA
>JASJCB010000062.1 GCA_030066195.1 Acidobacteriota bacterium | reverse complement strand
GGTAGAAGCCAATTCGGTGCGGCTGATGCCCCAAAATTCCTCGACAAGCTCAAGCAGCAGTTTCCATTCCTTCTCGGTCAAGGATTGGCCACAAAACTTGAGCGTTCCACCTGGATGGTCCATACAAACTCCTTGCAGGATAAGCTACCCGATGATCAGCGAAAAGTCCGGCACTCTTTTGATTAGAGAGATAAGGAGACGTTATGCCTCAGGCACGCATACTTGCCAGAAGCTCACGATACACGCTTCCGTAGGCGCCCCAGGCGGAACAGAAATAATGGAGCGCTCTTTTCAAGTCACCGATCCCATCGCGTTCCAGTGTGTTCCCCGCCGGCTATTTCTTTTCTAACCTCTGTGTCATCACCGCGCTGTCCATGTTATACCAACTGGGGCTGAAGTATTCATAGTAAGTGATGGTCGTTTTCGGGCCATCCAAATGGATATGAAGAACGCTTGGGACGGTGGAACCAACGACGTAGATCTTGCCGGCTAATGTGTACGCCTTCATGCCCTCTAAGTGCATGATAAAATTGACGCTTTCTCGAAATTTGGGTATGTTTTCCATGAAAAGCCCGGCCATGTCATATTTGGTAAACACCATCCGATAGAAGTAATCACTAAAGGGGTACACCATTTCAAATTTTGCCCATATTTCGTCAGCAAGTTCCAAGATGGACGTAATATGTTGCTTGGAATAGAACCTGGGAACGACCTTGCCTTTTGGGTCTACCATACAGGTTCTGAGGCATACCACCTGGATCTGGGGTTGTGTTAAAAAGGAGGCAGCTGCAAACTGTAGATACGGACCGAAACCGATCGGCCTATAGAAGTGCTTACTAAAATGGTCAATACCAAAGGCAAGATCATCCTCATCCGGGAAAAAACACCAGATCTTGTTTTTCGTGACCTGACGAATGAGCCGGGTTGCGTTCTGTAGTTCCATGGAAGAGCCGAAACGGGTCAGACCTAAGAATACAAAACCAAATGGGTTCAGGTGACCGATCAGGTCGAGAAGCGCCTTTTCGTTAAAGGTAACTAATTTAGGAATAGCGATAATAGACAGTGTTTCCACGGGCTCCCTCTTTATGACGGTTCCTTTGGGGGATCTTGTTCCAAAATGAGAAGCTTCCAGCGCCAGCCGTACCAACCGGGGAAGGGGCTTTGGCCGGACAAACGGATGGTTCCATCGCCGTTAATAGGAAAATGATGATAGGCTCGCAAACGGCCCATGGCCACTTTGACCCGTTTTTGTGCATGCTTGACGATTGGCAATAAACCGTTGGCCTCGGCAAACCGGGCGATGGTGGCCGGTGAATACAACTCGCCGTCATCGAGACTTTCAATAATGTGCGCATATTTCATGGGGCGCCCTGCCGGTTTTCCCATTACGGACTGCTCCACGCTTCTTGAGCCCGGCTGAGATACCCACCCAACCCTTTGATGGGGTGTCCGGCCAACAATAGGTGCTCCCCGTTATAGGTGAGCACCGTGGCCGTGCCCCCGGGCTCGATGCGGAGAATGAACTTATCCCATTTCGGAGAAATCAAAGGCCCTGAAACGATCCGCCCTTTGGTGCTGAAGAACCGCGACTGATAGTACCGGCCTTCTTCCTCTCCTCGTTGGTAGACACCGAGAAGGCCGTCCGCCCTCCAGTTCATCCAGGAAATCACCGGGAAGGCCTCGATCTGCTTGCGCTTCCACCGCTTGAATTTGGCGCCGGCCCATTGGGCGCTCATGGGCAGAATCGCAAACTCGGGATTGCAGGTAGAAAAAACAGGCGCGTTGGTGGTTGGGTTGACAGTCTCTTCCACCTGCATAACTATTTACCCTCCGATGGAGGCAGCGTATCCTGCTTGAGGAACGCGGTTTGATTGCTCATCATGGCCAGATCCCATTCCATGCCCAACCACCTGGTTTTGGCCGATGGTAAATCCTTCGGATAGGTTTCGATCAGGTGATGGGCCACATCCAGTGCGGTTTTTAATTGCTCGGGCGCCGGCGTTGACCATCGGTGCGCTGCAATGACTTGCGCGAATTCCTCGGCGCTCATCGCGCCTCTATTCACCAAGTTCAGGTCGCGGTAAAAGGCTTGGACTTCATTCACCCAATCGGTTTTAGTTGGCATAAGGCGCTCCTATATGGCCGTCCGAAGACTGTCTTTCCTGCCGCTGTCCCTGAAGTGACAGTGGATACAGGTCAACATTCCCGGGGTGATGCGAAGGTAAAGCATCTGCTGATTGGCCCCGCCCAGAACCAGCATTCCGTGCTTTTTGGCCCTGGTATAGCGGGTGCCCTGAAGCTGAAAAGAAACCTGCCGGCGATGCCGTTTGCATTGGGCTTCATTTAAGGGGGCGTGGCGCACAATCCCGGCAGTATCGGCCGGGTTGTCGGCCATAGCTCGGCCGACGGCTGAATCCACATCATCGTGAGGATCAAGACCGATGAGTCTCAGGTCGCCCACGGTTATGATCTGGGGATGGATATAAGGCGTGAATTTGGACGACTCGAAAAGGTGACCAAAGTGGTTGGCATCATCCTCAGAAGACGGGAGCAGCATCAGGCGGGACGGCGGGAGATCGAGAAAGGTTCTTAATGTCTGAAGGTTGGCTGAGGCAATCAGGTAATCTTTGGTTTGTTGCGCGGCAATGCTGGTTACCACGAGCGCAGTCGGTCGATTCATGTCCTGAGTGGCAAGATAGCTATAGAGACGATTCATCTCGCCCGCGACCGTTTGATAGAATGAGGGGATGAACAGGATGTTACTCATGCGGTACCGCCTGTTGGAACAGGACGGGTGCCAGGTGTTGTTTTTATTGCCCACTTCATTGCAACACTCCACCAACTCTGTGTTCCCATGGCTTAGGTAGATACACTCGATGCAGTTTCACTTTTTTCGATCTGGACTCAGGTGTCCAGATGTGCAGCGCGGCCAGGAAGGGGTGAAGATCTTGAGGCGGCACAACTACGGGCGGTAAGATCGAAAGCTTGTCCGTTAAGTCAGGGAAAACCATCATCATCTGTTGGGTTGATAGGGATTGGGGAAAAGTTGGTCGGGAAGGATAGTCTGTTGCTACTTCGGCCATGTAGCGATAGGCCAATACCTTCCCGTTGTAATCCCCAAGGGGCGGGAGGCCCCGCTCAAGCCTGGCGAGGTGTCGTGCAACCTGGTTGCATTGTGCCAATTGATGACGGGCCGGGTAGAAGCGCCGGGCGATGGCTCGTGCGGTCACCAGCTCAAGCGGATGGAGGTAGGATAAGGACTTACGCAGCAATGAGCGGCCTCCATACAGTAACCCCGATGATGAACTGGGAAACTTTGGACGGTGGGAGCTCTTCCGAATCCAACATCAAGCATTTGCGAGCTACCACGGGCCGGTGTTTTAGGAGACACCGGCCAAGCATGTGGGTGGTAAATTTCAAATTCGGATACCTGGTCATGTCTAATGGCAAGACGGCTTGCGCGGCGGCGGCAAGCCATTCATAGCCACGCCACTGATACACCATGCCTTTTCCACCGGGCAGCGATTGGGCAAGCACAACCAGCTTGGTTCGAAGCGCTCTTCGGCGTCGGAAAGCAAAAGGTGGCAATCTATCGATCAGGCCTTTGACCGAATAGGAAACCAATGGATGAATGCTCTGGATTTCAGGAGGTAGCGTCGTTGTCATAAGCCAGCCTTCAGGAGAATGATGAAAACCGGGGCGTTTGCGCGCCCCGGGGAATCGATATAGGAGAATGGCCGAATGAAGCATCGATGGGTGAAAAGCCCTTGCTGAAACTGGGAGAAAACCGGGAAGGTCCTGCACCTCCCCGGCACCTTCCAATTTGGAGGACAGAAGGTGTTCAAAATCATTCCTTTGAAAAGAGGGGGGCGCACGAACGCCCCAAACAGGAGTTGAGAGCTCCATCAGCTATGAAGCTGCCATCTATCAATTCGAAATAGGGACCCCGGCATGTTAAAAAATGCCGGGGTCCCATCTCAAGCACCCCCAATTAGTTTTTCAACCGGCGTAGTAGCTACACTCCAGGTAACATTAATAGGATGATATTCAATGAAGCGAATGTAGAAAGTGTCTGCTTGAAGCTCTCTTTTCGACATTTTTTTCATTATAAAATCCATAATTATCCCGAGCTCTTCAAAGGTCAGGCTAGACCTTGAAGAGTTTGTAAAAGTGGCGTCATGGTTGGAGTGGTGAAAAAGCTATTTCCTAAGAGAAGAGGTCTTTTAATTCTCTGCAGGCAAAGCTAAATCGACATTCTCGAACTCCGGGAATTGTATCGATAGACTGATGAAAGATCAAGGGACAAGAATAGGACAAATACTTTAAAGCCAGCACAAAATAGGCCGTCTACAAAGGAAAACGGCAATTTTCGGAAAAATCACCAATAATCCAATCAGTACCCTTTACAAAAGTAAGGGCATACAACTTCGTAAATTATTAAATCTCTTGCAAATACCCCAACGAGTAAGGTAAAATATATGCAAGGAGCCCCAAGAGTGTCTACGCCAAGATATATACAGATAATTCGTCTTTTAAGCCCCGGGGAAAGGATTTCATTTCGTGAGGCTGCTCTTATTGGTAACCAGCATTTTGATTGGTATAAGAACTATAAAAGCCCTGTCAAAGAAATGGAAAAAATGATTCGATCGGGACTTAAAAAATATGAGAGTATAGTTATCGAAATCAATGGCAAGCAATTTATCGATACAAGCAAGGCTTTGACCTTTGCTGAATCTAAATACCCTAAGAGCTATTACTCGAATGATGTCATCGAGCCAAGCTTGCCTCTTGAAGTTAGCAAAGGCAAGCCAACCAGGTTAATTTGTGTTTGCGCCATTTTTTTTACTTCGATGCTTTTGTCACTCATCCTTTTGGTGCCCAAAAAAACTGGGTTAGAGCTATCCGAGTCCTTATATCATTCTGGAGATATAGAAGGATTGCTTCAGCTCAACCGAGAAACTATGGAAGAAATCCCAATCGACCAAGAAGTTAATGAAGAGTTCCATAGTATCTGTGACGATTTAGACTTGCCTTTGAACTTCTCGCTTAGGAAAACTTTCCGACCTCTGAATGACGATGTCGCTTTTAAGGTCGCTTCCTTGAACCCAAGGTTGGTGCCGGTAAACGAAAACAATATCATAGCAGCCTTCCCATACTTAGATGAACCGCTATGGCTTTTTGAGGGTGAAAACGGAGACTACTTGCCTGTTTTACTTGGATCAAAAGTTGAACTGGATGACGGCTTCATCGGTGTTGTGACTAATGTTGGACAACTACAGTTAACGATCAAGAAAGACTCTGGAACTGTACGGCAATTTCAGCGGCCGATACTAATCCTTTTGAATATCAAACCAACTGGACGCAGTAGCATTATATACCCCAAACCTGAGGGTAATTGGAACGGTTTGTTGAAATATTTTGAAATTGATACAAACGAAGGTCTTGGATGTATTGCCGGCTCTTTTCCACCATGGACGAATCTCAATAGCTTAAAAGCACTACTTAAAGGAAACGACATACGCTTCTCATTGGGTTATTATGGAAGCACGATTGATTACAGAGGTTCCCTAAGTGATCTAATTTCAAATATCATGGCTTATTATCCCTATCAATACCAAAGTTTTTTAGACGAAGAAAGTGTTTGGTATCGAGGGGAAGATGTTCCAGACTTATTTGCAACCTTAGGCTTGGTCATCGAAAAGAAAGCCGGCACTTTGGTTATATGGCAAGAAACTGAGGGGAGGTGAGCGCTATGAAACCGGTATTTAAATTTTTTCTATTTTGTGCACTGTTGACTGGGTTGTATGTTAACTCAGACGTCGTGTCAGGAAAAGTAAAAATGGAGCTT
Organism: Acidobacteriota bacterium; assembly: GCA_030066195.1. Lineage (GTDB taxonomy): Bacteria > Acidobacteriota > Holophagae > Acanthopleuribacterales > Acanthopleuribacteraceae > JASJCB01. The sequence continues at coordinate 40,425 of JASJCB010000062.1, read as the reverse complement.
TGGCCTTTTGAGCCTTGTTCAAATATTGAAGGCTCCTGTATAGAGCTATGATTTCACTTTTCCCTTTGCTTCTAATCTCGCAGATCGTAGTGGAAGGTGAGTTTGGCTCTGAGTCCGGTCAATGGGCCTTTGCCAGGCCATCCATATTGGATGGCGAATTGCTCTTGCCGTCGCGGTCGAAATGCTTCATCGTCGGTAATGGCTTGCGTGTTATTGACGCGCTGAATGATGTGCTATGCGTTAGCCACTATAGAGATGGGTATATTATATCAGGTATGAAAGGAACAAAATTTTTCAATTCTAATCTGACTCTTGATAGGCACGATGAAACTTCTATTTTCACTCACCTTTCACGAACCGGCGACAGTGTATATGGAACGGTTGCGACAAAACCAGGGCCGCAATATTTTAAATTAATTCGAGACATCAACTCTAATGTAAGCTTATTTCGTAGACCCACGGATAATTTAGGACATAAGGCTTGGGTCGCAAAAAGAAATAATTGGCTTATGATTTATTGGAGCGGAACACCTGATAGAATATTTGTTTCGGGCCCTATCATAGATCGTTTTAATTCTGATAGAACTGAGCCTGGGAAATACCCCTTTTTGAAACTTCCGAGTCATACCCCCCAGCCACCGGCAAGAAAAACCTACCTCTTGAAAGATCGACCTTTTATTCTCACCCAAGAGCTATTGGGAACTTCTAAACCTGTACTTTTTGATGTTTTCAGCAAGGGATATGTCGTCTGTAGAGAGATCGGCGTAAAAGCCCCTTTGAAGAAAACTTTGTTCATCGGGTCACAAGTTGAAGTCATGTTTTTAGATTTTGGAGGAGAGCTAATTCAAACCCGCTTCACCCACGGCCAGATTGTAGGGGTCGATAACGATAAATTAGTTATCCTTCATAACGGCCGCATTACCCCGTCACCACTTGAAAGATGGCATATGAGAGAAGAGAGCCCCAATGAACGTGCAAATATAATCCTTAGTGATTTCAAACGCCGAAATCACCAGAGATGGGAAGTTTTCCTTGAGTACTGGGATTGGCCTGAGCCGTAATTGTAATTAACCCGCTCGCAACAGGCTGCCTGAAGAAACCAAATTGGCCGTAATGCAGGATACGAGAGAGGGCTTCAAGCTGCTGTCGCCATGGTGCCTTCGAAGCAAGCATGGGCTATAATCAGTTGAATCCATGCACACGAGGCATCATCATGACCACTTTCACCTGGCTGCATCTCTCCGATTTTCATTTCAAAAAAGACGAAAACTGGCAACGGGATGTGGTTCTGGAAACCCTCATGCGCGATGTGATCGGCAAGTTGGCCGAGTTTGAGTTGAAGCCGGATGCTGTTTTTGTCACCGGTGATATCGCCCACTCCGGCAAGGATGCGGAGTACCGCCAAGCCCGTTTGTTCTTCGATGAAGCGGTGACAAGGCTGAACCACCAGCCCACCAAAACCTGGTTCCTGGTCCCAGGCAATCACGATGTGGACCGTAATCTGCTCAGTGTGATGCAGAAAAAGAATCGCAACCACCTTTCGGATCTTGAAACCGCGAATGACATACTTTCCGATCCCAATAGTCGGGCCGATTTCGCGGCGAGACAAAAAGACTTCCTCCGCTTCACAGGGGACTTTCTCGGTCCCAGGCGTGCTTGGGATGCCAAAACGCCCTGGCGCACCGACAAACTTACCAAAGACGGCCTTGAAATCGCGGTGCTCTGTCTCAACAGTGCCTGGGCCGCACAAGACGATGACGATAAAGGGCGCTTGATGATCGGTGAGTTTCAGGTGCGAAACGCATTGAAGCAGGCCGAAAAAGCGCAACTGCGCATCGGTTTGTTCCACCATCCGTGGGATTGGCTTTGCGAATTCGACCGGAACAAGGCTCGTGACATTCTCACCGGGTCGAACGGCTGCCATCTCCTTCTTCGCGGGCATCTCCATGAAACCGAATTGAGCTTGCTCGCCAGACCGGGTTTCCAAACTGCCGAGTTGGCGGCGGGCGCCTGTTGGCAGGGAGCCCGATGGCCTCATTCGGTAACGGTGGGCCGACTGGATTTCGATGCTCGCAAGATGCACTTGCATATCTTCTCCTACAGCGAAAAAGAAGGCGGCTTCTGGGCAAAAGACACCGCTTTGTCCCGATCGATGCCCGATGGCGTCTGGTCGGTTGACTTTCCCAAACAGTGGGCCTTCAAGCTGAAGGATGCTGCTGCCGTCGAGAAAACCGGCATCTCGGATGAAGAATGGATCCCCGAATCCTACCGCAAGGAACTGGAACGCACCTGCGGCCGTCATGAAAACCTGATCGACGCCGAACGGCCCCTGGTCTGTCGCCTGCGCGATGTCTATGTACCCTTGAAAACCGCCTGGCTCGAACCGGACAAACGGCGCAATCAAGAAGCAGCTTCAAAAGAGGAAGTCCGGGAAGAGCAGGAAACCCGCCGGGAATTGACCGACCTGATCGATCACCCCCAATACCGACATTTCCTGATCGTGGGCGGACCCGGCACCGGCAAATCCACCTTTACGCGTTATGCCGCCCTGAATACCCTGGACGCCGATTCTGGATGGTTGCCCCTCCACCTGCAACTGAAAGATTTCGGCTCCTGGCTGGAAGACCACAAGGGCAAACAACCCGATTTACTCTGTCGATGGGCGGCGGAGCAGTTGGCGAGCTACGACCTGAGCAACCTGGCCGAGCGCTTGGGCAAAGGTCGGGTCATTTGGCTGTTGGACGGCTTGGACGAAATCTTCAACCAATCCATACGCCTGCGGGCCGCCGCAATCATCGGAGCATTTACCCGCCGCAAAGGTTACGATCAAGACCGCTTAATCATCACATCTCGACCCCACGCCCTGGCACAGTCCGGTTTGGGCAAAGCTCTTGATTTGGAAGAGACCACCGCCCATATTCAAGCCCTGGACGGCGCCGATCAACGGCGGTTCCTGTTGATGTGGTTCAACGCCCTGTATGACGGTTCCGGCGGAGGCGCCGAAACCTCCCGCGACGATCTGTGGCAGAATATGAATCGCAATGCCAACCTTAATGATCTTCGTAGCACGCCGTTGCTGCTGTCCATGATTGCGACGCTTTACCACCTGGGTAAAAAACTGCCGAAACGTCGCGCTGATCTTTACGAAAAAGCTGTATGGAACTTGCTGCAACGGCGCTACGGCCCACATGGGCGCGAAAATGGAAGCGATCAGTTGGTATTTGAAATGCGCCAGGCGCTTATGAAAGTGGCGCGCTGGATGCAATCCAAAGGCGCCGTTCGCGATATCAGCAAAAGAGATTTATTGCATATTTTAGACGAAAGTGAAACGCCGGGATGGCGCGAATGGGCCAAAGCGGAGGAGATCGCGGTGGATCTGGGCGCACATTCCGGTTTGTTGACCATGAAAAACCATCGCTTCAGTTTCGTGCATCTCGGGTTTCAAGAGTTTCTGGCCGCCAGATCGATTGCTTTGGCAAAACAGCCGCCAACTGCCGCTCTGCGTAAACATTTCTTTGACGGTGCTTGGAAAGAAGTCATTTTATTGACAGCGGGGCACCTTTTTGAAATAGGCGTGATTCACCTGGCAGAATCAATTATAGAAGGCCTGCTCTCAACCAAAGGCAAAACACATTGTCGAAGCCTGGCTCTTGCAGTGGAGGCAGCCGCCCAGGCACCGAAAGGAGTGCTTGGCTCGCTGGAAAACGACCTTAAGCAACGAAGCCTGGCGATCATCCAGGATAAAACCAACAAAGACGCCGAAAAAGACCGCTTTGAGCTGGGCCTGGCCCTGGGGTATTTGGGCGACCCGCGTCTGGGCTTGGAAAAAAAGGAGAACTGGGTCTCGGTCGACAAAACCTTTATGCTCTCTCGCTTCCCCGTCACCAACCACGACTTCAAGGCATTCATCGACGCCGGCGGTTACCACAACGCGCAATGGTGGGATGAAAAAGGGCTTGCCTGGCTGGAAGCAGAGATCCCGGACGAAGAGAATCGCTACCCGCTATATTGGTGGGATAAAGACTGGAACGTGCCGAACCAACCCGTGGTGGGGGTGAACTTCTACGAAGCGCGGGCTTTCTGCCGGTGGTTGACGGCGAAACTGGATGCGGGAAACTACCCATGGTTACCGGGAGGATATGAGGTGCGCCTGCCCAACGGTGAGGAATGGGGCTTGGCGGCAGCCGAGGGCAAACAGGAGTATCCGTGGGGCGACGAGGACCCGGACGAAACCAGGGCGAACTATGATTACAGGCTGGAGCGGACCAGTCCGGTGGGGTTGTATCCGAACGGGGCCGCGGGCGACTTGCTAGACCTGGCGGGTAACATGTTGGAATGGACCTTGGAATTAGACAGCGATGAATTTCTTTCCCTGCGCGGCGGGTCCTGGTTCAGCCCGTCCCGGCTCCTGGCCTCTTCGTACCGCCTCGGGAGCCGGGCCGGGCTCCGGCTCCGGGACCTGGGCTTCCGGTGCTGCCTCGCCCCCCGAGCCCTTGACGGTTGATCGGTTGGTTGTTGAACGGGTCCAGGGCGGAGCCCTGGTCGCGAAAATTTTGAAAAATCGGCCTTTTTTGACCCCAAAATGGTCAGTATTGACCATAAGTGTCGACAAATCTACGGCACCTGTCGACAGGGTGACACGCGGTGTCGACAGGGTGACACACGGTGTCGACAAGGTAACGCCCTGGTCGCGTTTTCAATCCCAAAGGGATGCTTCCTTATGCCTGATCTCGTGTTTCTTCAGGAATTGGATGAACTCATCTTGGAAACCCTGATGTCGATGGTGTCGCTCCTGATCGGCAATATATCGGTGCACGCGTTCCACGGCGGATCGGCTTACTGAAAACGCGCCGTAACCCTGTTGCCAGGAGAAATCGGCCAGGCTGGGGAAGCGGTCTTTTACCCAGATGGAGGAGGTGCGTTTCATCTCTTTGACGAACGCTGCAAGGGTCATGGTCTTCGACATGCCGCACAAAATGTGGACATGATCTTCCACCCCGTTCACAATGCGGGGCGTCGCCCCAAGATGACGCACCATGCCGCCTAAAAAGCGATGCATTTCCTTTCGAATAGCGGGGTCGCTGAGGTAACCGTTTCGATGTTTGGTAGAAAAAACGATGTGCAGCCATACCTGAACATATGAGGTGGGCATCCTGGCCTCCAATTTGGTTAGGGGTTATAACATGGATGGGCCGGCTGGGGTAGGCTAATCGATCGAGACCCATTCGGGGGCCGCCCGGGGTAGGCCGCCGGGGTCACAATTGTTTCGAATGATTGATGTGAATCGGGCCGTTCGATGTTACCGACCACATGAATATCGTGGGTGACCCAGGCCGCCAACCCCAGGCTAATTGATGAAACCCCATACGGGGTAAGGCCATTACCACCATGTGGTTATATCCGATAGCTCGGGGTTGTCCGCCGGGGACATGTCCGAGTTTTGCGAGGATATGGCCCTGGCGTGCTACCCCGAGCGGTCTCGCGGGCTACCCCGAGCGGTCTCACAAACGTTTCGATTCGTTAATGCGGGGCCAAAACGCCCGACGTTATCGGCCACATGAATATCCGTGTGGGGTAACCGGGTCGGGGGCCGCCCGGGGTAGGCCGCCGGGGTCACATTTGTTTCGGATGATGAATGTAAACCGGGCCGTTCGACGTTACCGGCCACATGAATATCGTGGGTGACCCAGGCCGCCAACCCCAGGCTAATCGATAAAACTCCATACGGAGTAAGGGTCTTACCACCATGTGGTTATATCCGATAGCCCGGGGTTGTCCGCCGGGGACATGTCCGAGGTTTGCGAGGATATGGCCCCGGCGGGCTACCCCGGGCGGTCCGGCGGTCGACATCATGGATTACCGGTTCGGGGGATCGCCCGAGGTAGACCGCCGGGGTCACAACCGTTTCGAATCATCGGTATAGGACCAAAATGGTCGACGTTGCCGGTCACATGAATATCGTGGGTGACCCGGGCCGCCAACCTCGGGCTAATTGATTGAACCCCATACGGGGTACAGTCTTCATGTCACCTTGTTGACATGAGTGTCAACAACTGTCGACAAGGTGACAAATTTGTCGACAAAAGGGTCAAAAAGGGCCCTAATTTTCAAAATTTTCGCGACCAGGGCTCCGCCCTGGACCCGTTCAACAGGCAACCGGTCAACTTTCAAGGGCTCGGGGGGCGAGGCAGCACCGGAAACCCAGGCTCCGGTACCGGTACCCGGCCGGGACCCAGTCGCGGTACGAAGAGGCCAGGACCCGGGCCAGATAAGCCCAGGACCCGCCGCGCCAGAAGGGTATGCCTTCGGACTCAAGGTCCAAGTTCCACTCCCAAGCGTTGCCTCCCAGGTCGTGAACCCCGCCGGCTACACCGTTGGGGTATAGACCGACCGGGCTGGTTTTATTCAAGCGTTGGTTATAGTTCGCCCGCGTTTCGTCCGGTTCTTCATCGCCCCACGGGTACTCCCGCCTACCTTCCCCGGCGGCATGGCTCCATTCGGCCATGTTTGGCAGCCGGATTTCCCACTCGTCCGGTAGCCAACCTTCCCCTCCGGTCAACTCTGCCGCCAGCCACCGGCAAAAGGCGCGGGCCTCGTACCAACTGACACCAACCACAGGTTGGTTGGGGGCATTGAAACGTTTGTTCCACCATTCATCCGAGTAACGGTTATCTGCATCCGGCATCGCTTCTTCCAGCCAGGCATGGCCTTCCTCATCCCACCAGGTTTCTGTCGTGTAGCCGCCGCTTTGAATGAATGCTTTGAAGTCCTGGTTGGTGGTCAAGTATTTGGCCAGGCGATAGGTACGGCCGTCTGGAGTTGTCAGCTCGATCCAGTTGTCTTCCCGCATCAGTCCGAGGCGTGGGTCGCCCAGGTGGCCCAGGGCCAAGCCAAGGTCACAACGGTCTTTTTCGCTATAGGATGAAGCACCATTTTCTATAATGTTTACCGCCTGGTCTTTGAGTTCTTTTTCCAGGATTCCCAACTCACCGGGCGGCGCTTGCGCCGCTGCTTTTACGGCCAGGGCTATGGCACCGCAATCCTTACCTTTACCAAGGATGGTGCGGATGAGTTTCTCTCCCTGGCGTCCCGAAAGGGATTCATACAAGGCGCCCACGGTTAGCAGGATCACCTCGCGCCACTTACCCACTTTGAATTTGCGGGCCAAATAGATCTCGGCTTCTTTCTCATAGGCAATGGCGCGGGCGGCCAGGTATTCTTGGAAACCCAGGTGGATGAAGCTGAAGCGGTTGTTTTTCATGGTCAGCAGGCCGGAATGGGCGCCCAGATCCACGGCCAGTTCTTCCACATCGGCCCAGCGACTCCAATCCGGGGAGCCGGCGGGGAAACTGTCTTTGCCGAGCACGTTGACCAGATCTCGTTCCCCGATTTCGCGAACGGCATCGTGTTCCATCATCCATAAAGCGGTGGTCATCAGGGCGCGACGCATCTCGCGAACCAGCCTGTCGGAACCCTTGATGCGGGCGCGCAGGCCGTAGCGGCGTTGCAGCAGGTTTTCTATGGCCTTTTCGTAGAGGTCGGCGCGACGTTCCGGTAGGGTTTTGCCCAGGTGGTAGATGGCCGCGATCATGGACAATAGCAACGGCGTGCCGCGCAGGTCGGCCAGACTCTCGTGACGGTCCATTTTCTGCCAAAGATCATCGCGACGTTTTGCCGCGTCTTCCGGTTCCTCGGGATAAAGGGCTTTGAACCAGCCGATCAGGAAGGTTCGTTGGTCGGCGGCGTCCAGATCGAGGATCTGCGCGGTCTGTTTTTCCAAACCCAGTGATTGACGGACAACCGGTTTATCCAACGCGTGCGGCCGGGTGGTCAGCAGCAGGCGATCGGCGCCCAGCGTCTGGTGACGGGTGACCGCGCTGATGATTTCTACCGCTTGTAGTCGGCGTTCTTCGTCGAAGATTTCGTCTAAGCCGTCCAACAGCCACAGCGCCTGCCCCTGCCCGATACGCGACGATAAATCTTTCAACCCGTGCTCGCCTAATAGTTCTTGGGCCCAATCAACCAGCAGACCGGGTTTTTTTCCCTTGTCTCCATTGAGCCAGGTACCGAAATCTTTGAGCGGTAGGAGCAGGGGCAAAACGGTTTCCCGTTTGAGCACGTTGAGCGCCATGTGACGGACGAAGGTAGTTTTGCCCGCGCCGGGACCGCCGACTATGGCGAAGTGACGATATTTCGGGTGATCGGCCAGGGTTTCCAGGGGACGCCTCGGCGATGCTTCGGCTTCTTTCTCGTCCTTGGGCTGATCGCGTTTTTCCGGCTCCTGCCAACCGGTTTTCAGGGAGACGTAGATATCGTTCAGCTTACAGGGACGGGGCGTTTCCATCTCCACCATGGCATCGATGTGGCCGCATTGGGTTTGCAGATGTTTGCGCCATGCTTGCGGGATCAGCGGAACCTTCTGTTTGGTGGGCGTAGTGCCCCTGGCTGGAAAGGTCCACCCCTTGGGAAAGGGTTCGGTCCAGACGCCGTTCGGCATGTTCCGCGAGAGTTGCGTATCCGGTCCCCAGAAACCGCCTTCTTTATCGCTATAGGTGAAGACGTGAAGATGCATCATCTGCTTGTCGAAATCCAGCCGGCCCACCGTAACCGCATGCGGCCAACCGCTGCCCTGCCAACAGGCGCCCGCTGCCAGTTGCGCGGTTTGGGAACCCGGGCTGAATTGCAGCGCCAACTCCGTATCATGCAGGTGGCCGTTGAGGAGGAAATGGCAGGCATCCGGCGCGGTCAGAATGGCGCGGACTTTCTTCCGATCGAATTCGCGAAGCCAGGAAAGCGGGTGGTGGAATAAGGCCATGCGCAGGTGGGCGTCCTTGGCCTCGGCCAGGGCCTTACGGGCCTGGTATTCGCTGATGAGCAGGTTGCCCTCGTCGTGATCGTCCTGGGCCAGCCAGGCGCTGTTGAGGCAGAGAACGGCTACATGGATATGGCCGATGGCGAGGAATTCGGTGCGCCAGGGGGTTTTGGCGTGCTAGGCACGATCCTGTCCGAGGAATTCCCCGGTGAAATTAAAGAAGGCGGTTTGCCGGGCCGCGTAGTTGGACCAGGTTCGCGATGTGGAAACCAACTTGTTCGCCTTGGTCACATCGGCGAATAGATCACGGCCAAGTTCTTGCTCGATCTCGATTTTGTCTCGATCCACATCGTGATTGCCCGGCACCAGATACCAACAATCTTCGGGGTCATGCTCAAGATAGCTCGCTAATTCCATGAAGTACTGTTTTGCGACGGCATATTCATCGGCTTTGCCCTTACGAGCAATATCGCCGGTGACGACGACCATATCCGGCTTGAGTCCCAATTCAGGGATGTGGTTTCTGATGACATCCCGAATGAGGGATTGCAGCACCACATCCTGCTGCCAATCGGCGCCGCCTTTGAAATGGAAATCGGAGAGGTGCAGCCAGGTGAGGGTGTTCTGCATGGTGAATCCTTGGGATCGATATGCGCCGATTATAACGTATCCCCGGCCGAATGACCTAATCGGCAAGAACCCTTTGCAGCGTGCATAGGGTTATAAATTGTTGATTACACCCCCTATGTAGCCTGCGTAGGGGGTAAAATCATCGTGACAAAACCCTCATGGGAAAAATGTTGTCCGAAATCAACGGTTTCGAAGGGTATGTAGGCTACATAGGGTCCAAAATCGACGGTTTCGAAGGGTATGTAGATTACATAGGGCACCGAATCAACGGTTTCCAACCCTATGCACGCTACATAGGGGGTCGCGTCAACGGTTTCTAACCCTATGCACGCTACATAGGGGGTCGCGTCAACGGTTTCTAACCCTATGCACGCTACATAGGGGGTCGCGTCAACGATTTTTAACTACATGCAGGTTAATGGGTTGTCATATCGGCGTTTCACAACACCATTTTTCAAAATGTTCCGGATTATCAACGGTTTCTAAGGGTATGTAGCGTGCATAGGGGTCAAAATCAATGATTTTTAACCCTATGCAGCGTGCATAGGGGTTGATTTCATTGATTTCTAAGCTTTTGTTGCAATTGACGCTTGAATATCGAAAACAATTCCCCAAACGAGGAATTTTGCCGGCTGAGATTTGACAACCGGGCACAACTCATTTCCGGTCGCTGTGCGCCCCCACCGGAACCATGATTAGATGACTTGCCTCTTTCGTCTTCACTTTCCTTGATTTGTACTCCAAAATGACGAAGCCCCGAGCTTTTCCCTAACGAACGACCTGCCTCATCTGGCATAATGCCCCATCGGCATCGATTGGAGGATACATCCATGCGACAAGAACTTATTTTTCTGCCCGCGGCAATCCTGGCGTTGCACACTCTGGCCCTGGTTTTCATCACCGGCAGGGCGCGTGTCCAGGCGACTAAGAAAGGTGAGGTCAAGCTCAGTTATTTCAAGGTGTTCCAAGGTGATGACTGTCCCGAACGCCTCCTGGCGCTCAGCCGTAACTTCTCCAACCTGTTCGAACTACCGGTGCTCTTCTACACCGCATCGGTTATCTTTTTTGTGACCAACACGGTGGATCTGATCAGCCTGGCTTTATGCTGGGCATTTGTGGTTTCCAGGGGAATTCACACCTTCATTCACATCACCTATAACAAAGTCGTACATCGCTTTGCGGCCTTTCTGGTGGGTTTCGCCATCTTGATCTTCCTCTGGCTGCGGATAGTTTGGGGCATCATTGTCGGGGGTTGATTCCTTCAGCGCTCGTTAGGGAAATTCAGATAGGCTCGCGTGCCCTCGCCGGTTCCGCTCTCCAGGCCGAAGGTCCAGTTGAAACGCTTGCAGAAATCGGCGACGATGGACAGGCCCAAGCCGAAACCCTTGCCCTTGCCGCCGCGCGCGTCTCGCTCGGTGACCCTTTGCCGGGTCGCCTCGTCCATGCCTCGCCCGGTATCCGCTACCTCGATTCCATGCGAATTCACGCGCACGGTTACGCTTCCTCGATCCGTGTATTGGAAGGCGTTGCGGATGAGATTACCGACAGCAATAGCCGTAACCGTTCGGGGCGCCTTCAGGGTTTGTCCGGACTCTGCTTCTACACTTACCGTGACCTCTTTTTCCTCGATCAGGTAGCGGTTCTGCGCCACCAGGTCTTGAACCAACTCTTCCAAATCGAAGGTCTGCGCCTCCTCGCGTGAATGTCCCTCGCGCCCCAGGTAGAGAAAGGTTTCGATGATATTTTCCATGTCCTTGACCGCCCGGTGAATGCGCCGAAGCGGTCTTTCTACCGGTTTCCCGATCGAGGACAGGCGGCTGACCAACTCGGCGGCGCCCTTGATAACGGTGACCGGCGAGCGTAACTCGTGAGAGGCGTCGCGGGTGATGCGCTGTTCCCGATCGATCAATTCGCTGACCCGACCCAGGGAGACCTCCAGCCCCTGCGCCACCTGGCCCACCTCATCGTCATAATAGCGGCCCTTCAGGCGATACGGCAGATTGGAGGGTTCCAAACCCCGGACCTCCCGAGCCAGACTGAGCAAAGGCGCCAACATACGGTTTCCCAGAAGATTACCTAACCACCCGCTGAGCAGGGTCACCAGCAAAACACCCGCGATGATGATCTTGTCCAGGTGCATGCTCTCCAGGGGGTCCACATCGCGATTATCTATAATCAGGAAAAACTTCCCCTGGCTCTTGGGCAGATCCGCTACCAGCACCATGTTTTCATCGGTAAACTCGTAAACGCCTGGATCATAGGCCGCAACCGAGGCAAATTCAACGGGCAGTTGCTGGGCGCCGATATAGCCCTTCAGCAGTCGAGTGCGCGGGGGCGCCTGGGCCGGGTTGTTGCGGTAGGCGTCCAGAAAGGTCTGCGATTCCAGCCGCAAGGTATTCACCGAGAGCTGATCTTCCAGGCCGTGCAGGGTACCGTAGACCAACCCGCCGAAGACAATACCCAGGATGGCGCCCGAAATGGTAAACGAGGCCAGGATGCGGAAACGCAGACTGTCAAGACGCTTCATGGTTCACAGCCAGCCGATAGCCCACGCCGCGAATGGTGTGAAGCAAGGGTTGATCGAACGGTTTATCAACGGCCTGGCGCAGGGCGTAGAGATGGGATCGCAAGGCGTCGGAGCCCGGCGGCTGGTCGCGCCAGATCTGCCAGGTGAGTTCGTCGCGGGTGACCAGGTTGGGCGCGGCTTTCAGGAGGATTTCCAAGATCTGATAGGTCACCTTGTTCAGCGTAATCGGACGACCGGCGCGCGTTACCTTATGGGTACCGGGATGCATTTCCAAATCGGCCAGGCGGAGGGTGCGATCCTCCTGGCGCTGACGGCGTTGACCCAAGGCCTGGACACGAGCGGCGAGTTCCGGCAGGGCAAACGGTTTGACCAGGTAGTCGTCGCTGCCTGCCTGGAAGCCGGCCAGTTTATCCGGCAGCGTATCGCGGGCGGTCAGCATGAGCACCGGGACCTGGATGCCCTGGCTTCGCAGTTGACTGCAAAGCGTCAGGCCGTCCATGCCGGGCAGCATGATGTCCAGAATCAGCACGTCATAGGTTTGCGTCAAGGCCAGGTGCATGCCGGAAAGACCGTCGCGGGCGTGGTCCGGTTCCCATCCTTCCGCTTCCAGGAAGTCGATGATGTTGGCGGCGATATCGGCATTGTCTTCTACGAGTAGTACGCGCATAATTCACCATTATACAAGACGTTTTGTTCAGGGCCCATCTTGTCCCGCGCCGAACATTGGTTTAGGATGGTTATCGAAGCAAAAGGAGAAGTATCTTGCCGTCCAATCATGTGCCTGAAAGGGAAAAGGCTCTCCTCCAAGAAATCAATAAAGCCCTGCCGGTCGGACTTTTGGAACGCAGTCAGGTCCTGATCGCGAAAAGACAGGCCTATACGCTGGGTGAAAATGAAAGAGAAGAGTTGATTCGGATTACAGATACCATTGAAGAACTCGGTGCGCAAAGATTGGCTAATCTGGCTGAGTTGGCTCAACTTCGCGGTATGGATCTCGAGGCTCTTATGGACCAGTTGGAAATTTTCCCCGCGTCTCATGGTTAGTCTATTCCTTATCAACTTAAAAACCGACGCCGGTTGGATGAGGGCGATCAGCCGACCGGCGCCGGTCTTGGAGAGGCACGTTAAAAACGCCAGTTGAAGCCGAAGCTGGGGAGGATGGGCAGCCAGGTGTCTTCTTCCAGTACGATTTCAGGCCCCTGGCCGTTGTCCACGATTTCGATGGTGTCGTAACCTCTAACATTCTTGCGGTTATAGAGGTTGGTGATGTCGATATACAACTCGAAGGATTTGCTGCCGCGCGTGAAGACGGCGCGGTTGATGCGCAGGTCCATGCGGTGGTAGGCGGGGAAGGTTTCGCTGAACCATTCGCCGGCCTCGATTTCGAACTCGCCGTCCTCTTCCACCAGGCTGAAGGGCGTGGTGCGCCAGCCGGTGTGGTAGATCCAGGACGCGTTCAGGTTCCACTTGCGGCCCACGCGGTAGTTGGCGCTCAGGTTCAGGGTGTGCTCCTGTTCCCAGGGACGGGAAACGGTGCGGCCGTCGGCCAGGGTGTCCTCGGCAACCTGGTAGGCGTAGTTGACGAACCAGGAGAGACGGCTGCCGCGATCGCGTTTCAGCAGGAATTCGAGGCCGTAGCTTTCACCGGTTTCCGCTTCCACGGCAACGCGGTCGCCGGACAGGCCCGGGTAGAAGACCAGCGACTTGGTCAGGTTGTGGTAGCGGGTGCGCAGGTCTTTCAAATCCTTATAATAGGCTTCGGCCCGGAAACTTGCATCGCCGAACAGTTGGGTTTCGTAGCCTACCAGGTAATGGGTGGCGCGTTCGGGTTTGGAGAAGGTCCGGACGCCGTCGGCCACTTGCAATTCGTGCATCTTTTCGGCCTGGTTGAAGACGCCGTAGGAGAAGCGCAAGGTATTGCCGGGGTTCAGATCATAGGTCAGGTTCAGGCGCGGACTCACCTGGCTTTCGTCCAACAGGCTCTGCTGATCGTAGCGCAGACCCAGTTCGGCGGTCAGCTTGGGGTTCAGCATAAAGCGGCCGGTGACATAGGCGCCCATTTCATCGCCGGAGGGAGCAAGCGCGATGTCGATGTCGCGCTCGCCTTCGCCGCCGATGACGACGCCGCTTTGGATATTGCTTTCATAGTCGTATTCGGCTTCCACATCGCGGAACTCGGCGCCGAAGCGCAGGAACAGGTTGTTCGCGTTGTAGTCCCAATTGGTCTTGATGCCCAGGGTGTCCGCCGTGCGTACATCATCGATGCGGAAATCGTCGCCGGACTCGTCGCCCAGGCTGATTGCCCTGCGGTCGCGGTCCAGAGTGGTGCTGTACAGTGTGGTCCGGCCGCTGAAGCGACTGTTGACCACGGTATCCAGGTTGGTCCACAGGTAGAGGTCGTCATAGGTGCTGTCGATATCCTCGAACTCCACCCCTTCTTCCTCGTAGTTCACGAAACTGTCATGGGCCAGGAGGTAGTTGAACGAGAGCTTGGTGTTGGGGCTGAAGACGTGCGCCAGTTTGCCGAAGGAGTCGTAATAGGTGACGTCCTGGTCTTCCACCGCGCCTTCCTCTTCCTCGTCGTCGCCGGCGAAGCTCAGCAGCAGGTCCAGGTAACCGCGACGGGCGCTGAACACATACGAGGTCAAGCCGCCGTTGAAGGTGCCCTCGGTCTGGTAACCCGCGCCGCCGAAACTGATGCTCGCCGAGGAGCGTCGTCCCTGGGGTTCGCTGGAATTGACATTCAGGACCCCACTCATGGCGTTGCCGTAGGTGGCGTCGAAGCCGCCGGTGTTCAGTTCGATACCGCCGACCGCCTCGCCGTCGATAAAGCTGAAGACCCCGGCGAAATCCTTGATGTGAAAGGGTTCGATGATTTCCATGCCGTCCAGGTTGAACTGAACCTCGCGGAACTCGCCGCCGCGCACATTGAAGGCGGAACCGAAGTCGTTGCTGCTGGTGCCGGGTAACGTATCCAGCGAGCGCAGGATATCGTCGCCCAGCCGGGGGAGTTGACGGACGGTATCTCTGTCAAGGTATTGGGTAGAGGTTTTCGGCTTGCTGAGAATGGCAAAGCTGCTGGGCGCCACCACGCGGTCGCGCAGGCTGAGCACTTCCGGGCCGAGCACGGCGTTTTTTTCGAGAGTCTTGCCGCTGACGATGGTCACCGAGTCAATTTCAAGTGTTTTGAAACCGGCGGCGCTGAAGGACAGCCGATAGTCGCCGACGGGAATCTTGGTCAGTTCATAACTGCCGTCCACGGTCAGGGTGCGGCTGAAGAGTTTGTTTTCCAAAACCAGGGTCACCCGAGCGAGGGGGTTGCCGGATTCATCTTGAATCGAGCCTTTCATGGCGCCCCACTGGGTTTCACGAGCAACGAGCGAGCTTGAAGAAAGCAGAAGCAGGATGGACAATACATGGTTCATGGGTACCTCCCAAATCCGGCGGATCAGCATGACCGCCTGTTTGTAAGATTAAGGAGGAGCCCGTCACCGGACCGTGAAACCCGCGTGAAAACTACGTGAAAAACCCGGGTACATGACGATGTGCCGATTCCAGCGATTCAGCTATATCTTATTCGATCAATTTGCGGAGTCCGTTCTTGCCTCAAGCAAAAATACTGCTCCTTGGCTAAATGAAAAACGGACAGCGGCCTGTATACCACTGTCCGTTTAGAAAAATAGTAACTTGAGAGCGATTATTATTTTTTCTTTTTGCCAAATAGACGCAAACTACCTTTCTTCTTTTTTTTGCCGGCAGCTTGCTTGGGCATTTCACGACAGTAAGTACCCTTTTCTTTTTCGAATGACTCCGGTGAGCCTTCAAGGATGTTGGCTTCGGAAAATTTCTCCCGACAGGATTTGATTTGAACGCGGCCGAGGTACTTGGGAGTGAACCCAAGGGACTCGCCGGTAGACGGATCTTTTAATTCGTCACCATTGGAATAGACTTCCAGAACCTGGCCGTTTTCCAACACGCTGCAACCATAGTTCAAATAAACCATGTTGGGTGTCGTCTTGATCACGGCTATGGGATAAGCAAGCAAAACCGTTTGCTTGACACTCTCATGACTCACGTAGTCGATAAGATCGTTCAAGGCACTAAGTTCATTTCGGCTGGTACCCCCGGAACTGGAACGCATTACAGTATTGGCGCTACTACCCAAAGATTTGGAGATATTGGGGTCACGTAGGAAGCCAAGATCCATGGAGGTTCCCAGATTAACCTTATGCTTTATCTCACGAATGGCAATATTTTCACCGGTAGCCACATCGACCACCCGCATTTCCACTGTGATCATCAAGCTCTTGGTCTGCCGGCCGAAACCAACTCCAACTAGCGTCTTCTTTTCTTCAATGCCAAAATGAGTAATCGTTCCCATGATAAACCAGTCGGCGCCTTTTAAAATTCCCCATTCAGCTGTTTTCTCAGGGTCAAACAGGCCGGTATCATGTTGTAACTGTAATTCCTCTACCAGTTTTTCCAGGCCGTCGCGCTCATAGATTTCGAACTTGTTGGTATTGAAGAAACGGGAACGAAGCGCACTACGCATGGACTCTTGAAAAGCCCGGCTGTTATTCTTGTCTAAAATTTTACTTTGCCCCATCATGCCAAAGGTAAAACCACCGATAGCTATGCGCATTTTCCCGGTCTTGATGCTATCGTCGGCCCAACTACCTCCTACGGTAAAAAGGCTCAGTAAAAAAATACAAAAAAGAGACCTCATAGCATACCTCCTCAGGTATTTAGTTCCAAAGTGTCATTTCGTATTCGCTGCCACACTCTTTGGTGTCATAGAGTTCTGGATCCCCTGAATGGGTAATCAGCCAATAGTCGGGTAAACCAAGGAAGTCCAACAGATCCTTTCCCAATTCCACGGGTATGTCCGGGCAGAAGTAGGACAACTGGCGCCTGTGTCGACTTCTTTCATGCGGATTGCAATGAACAATCATGCCCAGCTTTTCTAGGCTCTTGCAGACATTGTCATCCCCTCCTTCCAGGACTTGAATATTTCGACCGGCCAGCAGGTGCAGCTTGTTCGAGGTAATGACCTCGCCTTTATTCAACCATGGAGCCGGCGAGCCGCTGTCTGCCAGCCAAAAGATAAAGCTACCGCCTTCATTGTTCTCATCACGAATTAAGTCGCATTGAGGAAACTGGCCGGAGGATCTACTTACGGGAAAAGCAATCCCTACTGCAATTTGCTTCGGTGTAATATAGGGTTCCTTGTTTGTTTCCAGAGCTGAGAGGAATTGTTTAGCAAAAGCACTATGTTTAGAGCCGGAAGCAATATCCAGCACGGGCGTTATATTTCCTGCAGTCATCGCCCATCGTGATTTCTTTCGATACAGATTGGTGAAATCAGGCTTGACATTCGATTGACGCCTGTGATGGAGTAGTGATCCGGAAAAACAAGCATCCGAAATCAGCAGTACATGCCGAGCCTTTATTCCAGCAATATATTTGTTCAACAAATCGTAATTTGACAACCAGGTTTCAGTATCCTGATTGGCATCATAAGGAATCCAATAACCATGTTTTTGGCGATCCAAGTAACCATGCCCGGCAAAATAGATCAAGACGCTGTCCCCGGGACCGACCTCAGAGGCAAGTCTTTCCAAAGCAGATCCGATCTCCAGAAATCCTGCCTGGTCATTGGTCAGAATATCTACTTTCCCCTTGAATCCATAGCGAGACGTTAATATATTGCCCAAGACGGTGACATCGTTGACCGGTGTTTGTAAAGGCGCCCAGTAGGGATTGGGATAGTGATTAATACCGATGAGAAGAGCTTTGTAAGTGCTGCCCTTGACCGGTTCTACCCAATCTGCACCGGGCCATGCGTAACAATGGATCAGAACGATGCTGACTCTCAATAAAATCTTCATGGCTGCTCACCCGGTGTTTGATTATCTTTTTTTGACTTTCGCAGTTTTCTTTCCCGTTGCTGAACGCGCCACTCATAAAAAGCCCGATCAATTCGTTTCCGGATTTTTTCTGCTACCTCTTCAGCCAAAACAGTTTCGTAGGAGGACTCAGGCAATCTTCTGGTGCGGAAGTCGCGACTTGAAGCCGATGAAGACTCTCTACCTGAAATCAAGATTTGGGATGTGGAGTGAAAGACCTCGAACGAGACGGTGAGACGGTAGTATGTGTTGGTGTATAGCCGACCTCCCAGCTTGACCCCTTTAGACCGGTCGATGATCATTTCAGTAATAGTTCCGGCAAGAAAGAATTCTGCACCTATAATTTTAGCGGCCTCTTTTGCCTTGGTGCGTCGTAGGGTGCCGTTGTCGAACAACCGTTTTTCCAATAGCAAAATATCCAATCTTTCCCGCTCGACGAGGTTGTAGTGTAGGTGAAGTTGACTTGTGAGGCTTTCTCGAATATTGGTTGACAATTGTCCCCTATCAACACGTGATTTACGATCCATCTCTCCTACATGATAGAAGTCAAGCACCGCAATCCACTCCCTATCCGCCGGCGGCGTAATTGCTGTTAACAGAAGAAGAAAAAGAATAGACATAGTTCTGCCTCCTGAGTTTGCCTTCATTTCATCCCTAGGGACACGGCCCGCCGGCATTTGGATCAGAAAAAAATGTAAAAAGGAATAACCTTATCCAGAAAGAGTGGTGTCCAGGCTCCATGAAATCGGCGCTTGGCGAGGTGAATATGTCCCGTATCCATCTTATTTCCCTCTTATTCCTGATCAGTGCTTGTGACAACCGGCCGGCAGGCTTTAATAAGCCGGAATCGAACGATGAACGTTTTGCCCTACTTGTCAGTGTTTCCGAATATGGTGATAATCTGACCCAATCTCTCTCAGGACCCGGGAATGACATGGACGCATGGGATAACCTTCTAACCAGTCGTTTCCAATTCAAAAAGCGAAATATTTCTCGATTGAGGGATGTGGCGGCTACACGGGAGAACATTCTTTCAGGGCTGGAACAATTATCCGCGTTAGCCGCTCCCGGTCGGGTGCTTGTTTTCGGATTCGCCGGACACGGCTCATATGTCCCCGACCAATGGAAGGACGGGGAAGGTTTTGAGGAACCGGACGGCCGTGACGAAACCCTGTGCCCTTACGACCGGAGGGACATTACCGATGACACGCTTTTCCGAATTTTCTCTCGCATCTTGTCAAAGGGCGCCTTTCTCACTGTCGTGATCGATGCCTGTTTTGCGGGGGGAGCCCAAAAAGATCTGCCGGGCAAAACGCCGGGTCGACGAACCTCACCGTCCACATGGCGCGAATCCAAGCGAGTGTTATTGGGCGACAACGGTTATCTAATTGGAAATTTGCGTAACCATGAGCGTCTGACTTTTCTGGCGGCCGTCCCCGAAGAGTTGCAGACTATTGAACGAAACTTTGAGGAAGGCGCCTTACCCGCCGGCGTGTTCGGAGTCTTTTCCCATAGAATGGTGAACGCTTTGCTTGCAGCTCCCGTTTCATGGTCCTGGTCTGACCTTTTTTATGAATTAAACCCGTCAGGTAACTCCCTGTTCAGCGGCGGCGGCTTGAGAAACCAATTCTTTGGAACAACTCCGTTAGCAAAGGCTTTTGAATTCCGCGTCAAAGGATTGACCAACAAAGACAACGTAGTGACCATCGATGTCGGTTCCGGTGGATTACACTATGGCGAGCAAGTGATCATATATGAAAGGGGGCCGTCCCCACAATCTTTGAAGTGTCATGGGACGGTCATTGGTTTAAGATATGGAGAAGCAGATATTGCCTTGCAATGTACCGGAGAAGAAAAACGAATCGAAGTCGGTGATTTGGTTCGTGTCGATAGACTGGAACGCTTGTCCGCAACCGCGCGACAGGATACTCTTCTGCACTGGGAGAATCCTCTATTGCCGGAGAAGCCCAATTGGCTGGCCGTGTCTTTGGAGCGAGGTACTTTTGACGAGGAGACCTCGGGGAGACGAATTTTCAGACCGGCAGTCGGTCCCGGAACCTTAAACGGCAACTGTTTGAAAGCGAAAGAGGTTTTGAGACTACGGTATCGCAACTTAACCGACCACTCAATTTTCGTTACGGTTTTTTATCTCACCGCGAGCGGCGACATTCTCCCCTGGAACGGCGCTCAATACGCTGTACCTATTCCTCCTGAACAGGAAGTTACATTGAGTGAGCTGATCGAAATAGGACCACCGTTCGGTAAAGAATCAGTCAAACTTTTTATTAGTCGTGAATCACCCTTCGACCCCACTCCTTTCCTCCAAACCAAATCCGGTACCGCCGAAGTGAAGCTTTCGAATTCAACTGGTTGGTATACCCTTTGCCGCCAATTCCATACCGTTAGAAAAGAGGTGCGCTATGAGAAAAGTAATTATCATTAGTTTGTTATTGTTAGTAACAACTTGCCTGTCGGCAGCAGAAAAGAGTGGTCGTCGCCTGGCTCTGTTGGTTGGTGTCGGAGAATACCAATCGGAGAATATTGCCTCCCTCATGGGACCGCCAAGGGATGTAGCAGGCTTGAAAGAGCTTCTGGTAAGTGTTTATGACTTTGACGAGGAAAACGTAGTGACGTTGGTTAATGATACTGCCACCAGGAGAGCCTTCAATAAAAGATTGGCTCGTTACGCGGATGACGGCAGTAAACCTGAGGACCTTGTGTTGATCTATTTCTCAGGTCATGGAGCGCGAAGAGAAGACCAGGAGTCCGGTGATGAAACAGATGGCTTCGATGAAGCCCTGGCTTTTCACGATGCGCGATCCGACGGCAGGGGATTTCTAGTGGACGACGAGCTCTTTTTGATGCTCCAGCGTATCACTGCCGGGGAAGTCGTACTGATTCTCGATGCCTGCTTTGCAGCCGGTGCTATGCGAGGGGTCAAATCTCTGCCCAAGATACCCTACACCTGGTCGGCACTCGATGATATGGTAATCAAAGAAAAACCCAGACCCGGGCAGACACTGGTATTTCTCAGCGCAACCGCCGAAGAGGATGAACCCGCGTTGGATGGTGATTATAACAGCATGTATACTGAGGCTTTGCTTGGCGCTCTCTCGGCGGAAAGAGGGAACCGGATAACTTATCAAACTTTAACAGATCGAATTAACGAGATAAAAAGTCCCACGGCCCCGGAAGGCGCCGTTCTTTTAGGCGGTCACAAAATAGTTTTCCAGTCGACTGCTCAACGGAACAACACTGCCTGGCGTGTCACCGAGGCCACCCGGAAATACGTCATATCCGAGGGAGCGCCGTGGCCCGGCTGGAGTCAGGATGCCGTCGTCTATATCTACTCGGCCGGAGCAAGTAAATCTCAAATGGAAGACCCGGACAACGCGATCGCGAGAATGTCGGTGAAAGAGATGCAAAGCAATCGACAATGCCGCTTGACGCTGGTCACCGGAGACTGGCGCCATATTGAGCCGGGAGATCAGGCCGTACTGGCCGTTCCGGGGCGTAATACTCGACCGTTACAGGTCAGCTTGCGATCGTCTCAAACCATTGGGGGGTATCTATCCCCCAAGGATATCAAGAGTTTCCAGAAATTAATCTCCGAGAATGTTCAATATGCGAAATTCGTAACGATGGTCGACAGCCCGCCTTCTGATTTTGAAGTCATTCGCCACGGAGAACATGACCTCTCACTTCTGGATAACAATCGAAATATTCGAATCACACTACCGGCAGAGATGATGCCACACGCTCTTTACCTTTACGCACTCCAAAAAAATTTACTCGGCATGGCCGACGATATGATGAAGGGAAAGCACAAACCGCTTTCCATCCAGATTGTCGGCGAAAAGAAAGGCGTTGTCCATAGCCCTACTTCCGGCCATTTCACTATTGAGCATTGCAACCCCTTCAAGATCAAAGTTACACATCGGGAAACAGCGACCCAACCCTTGCGAATCAGCGGGCTTTACTTATCCGGCGACGGTAGTATTTTGGGGTTCCCCAACACAAATGAGCCGTTACCTCTATTGAATCCTGGAGATTCCTGGACTCTGGACAAAAAGCTTTGCGCACTGCCTCCCCATAACGTGACGGATTTCCTTTTAGTACTCGGCACACCGGCTTCAGACGGTGCGGGTTGGCGACACGCCTATTTCAAGGCTGATCAATCTCGGACAAGGGCGAACGGAAATTTTGACAGCCTGACCGCCCTGGTGCCGGGTATTGCAGGTAAGGTTCGAACCAGATTGGTGATTAACGATTACAACAGTTGGGTTATTGCCAGGGCCGAATTGAAAGTAACCGGGCCGGAACAAACAGATCCCACCCATCGCTGCAATTGTTTGTGAAGGACCTTCAGTTACCAAAGCCGACTAAGGTCACGAATCGCTGACATTTTGACCGGATCAAAAACCCAAGCGTAGACAGAGTCGCTGCCACTGAGAATTTGCCCTCTTCACCCCCATCCTGGTATGGTCAAGACCTTTGAGGGTTTATCAAGATCGGCAAAGAAGGGTCCGATACTCGGACGAGGATTCAAAAACCTTCAATCGATGAAAGTAAACACCGTTGTGCAAGAATTTGAAAGATCGCTAAATTTAATCATATGATCCGACGATAATGTGAGGAGACCCGGTATATTTGGGGACCGGACTCTATTTGTGTTGCGAGCATTAAAGCACGTTTGAAAGTTATCTTTTTGCCGGTCTCCCGGATCGATTGACGATTGACATGGGTTCACCCGGCACACCTTTGGCTTGGTATGTTTTTAGATTTGGGAGGCGTGAGCGGGAATGAGCTTGATCTTGATCGTTTCGATCGTGATTCGCATATCCGCCCTGGTGCTCTCGGTGCGCGCATACCTTCGTATTAAAGATTCGCGCATGATTTTATTGATCCTGCTCTTCTTCCTGATGGTCATCCGGCAGGTGTTTACCCTTTGGTCATCGCCCTGGCAGGACGGCCTTTCATGGTCGGTTCACTGGGACGAGATTCCGGGTTTGCTGGTCAGTATCTTGTCGATGATGCTGATTATTGTTTTGCAAAGGTTATTGTGGGAACTCAAATATTCGCGGGACCGGCTGGAAGACGATAACCGCCTGCTGACTCAAACCCTGGAGGAAGAGCACCAACTGTTGGCCGAAAGCCGCAACCGTTCCCAAATCCTCTTCGACCACGCGGGGGTCACCCTGATTCAATACGATTATTCCCAAGCGATGGCCTATCTGAAAACGCAAGGCATCGAGGATCACAGCGATCCCGAAACCTTCCTGATGGAGCACCCGGAAATCATTCGCGAGGTCGTATCCCTTGTACGCGTGGCGGAGGGTAACCGCGAGGTGGCTCGTTTCTTCGGAACGAGGGTCCCGGCCGGTCTCGACATTTACGACTTCCTGACTCCGGTCAGCATCAAAACGCTGTGTTGGGAACTAGTCGCCCTTCTCCATGGTCGTCAACGGTTGGAATACGACACCCAATTGAAAAACGGTTCCGGCCAAATCGTCCATCTGCATGTCAAATGGGTACGGTTGCCGGAACCGCCTTACAATGTGTTGGTCTCCGCGCTGGATATTTCCGATCGAATGATTACCAGACGCGCTTTGCAAGAAAACGAAGCACGCCTGCGCGACCTGTTCGAGAATGCTACCGACCTCATTCAAAACGTCAGCCCTGACGGTCGTTTGGTCTATGTGAACCGCGCCTGGAAGAATACCCTGGGCTACACCGATGCCGAGGTCAGGGACTTGACCATGCAGGATTTCATCCATCCCGAAAGCATGGAGCACTGCATGGCGATCTTCGGCAAGTTGATGGCGGGCGAATCGGTAGGCGTCATCGAGGCCCGCTTCGTGGCCAAAGACGGCCGCTCGGTGGATGTAGAGGGCAATCTGAGCATGCGTTTCTCCGAGGGAAAGGCCGCCTCCACGCGCGGCATTTTCCGAGATGTAACCGGCCAGAAGAACATGCTGCGCAATCTGGAGGCGGCCCAGCAGGTGGCCAACACGGCCATCCACAATATCGGCAATCTGCTCAACAGCGTGAAAACCTCTACCCACAAGATGCTGGAAGTTTTGGAAGGTTCCCGTCTGCCGGCGGTGATACGCGGCTTCGATCTGCTTTCCGAACAGGGAGACGAGGCGGGTCATTTCATCAGCGATGATGAGCGCGGCAAAAAGCTGCCGTATTTCTTCCAGAAGGGCGGACGCGCCCTGATGAGAGAGCACGAACAATTGATCAAGGAAAACAACGCCTTGCTGGGCAAGGTGGACCTGATGGCGGAAATCACGCGGGGCCAACAGTCATCCGTCAAGGATCGCGGGGAAAGCCTGGATCTGATTCATATGATGGACGCGGCCCTGGCGATTCAGGCCGACGGGCTGACGATCGACGGCGTCATCGTCCACAAGACCTACAAGGTGGCCGGGAAACCCACCTTCCCCAAAACCGAGGTGATGAATGTCTTTCTCAACCTGCTGAAAAACGCCAGGGAGGCTTTACAGGCAAATGAAAACGAACCGAGGAACCTGGCTGTTTCCATCAGGGAGAGCGAGAACGGGCAGGTGGTCACCATCAAGGATAACGGGCAGGGCGTGGCGCCCGATGACCTGACGAAATTGTTTCGCTACGGATTCACCACCAAAAGCGACGGGCATGGATTCGGGCTCAATTACTGCGCGGGCGTCATGAATGACCTGGGGGGCAAGATTGAAGCCGAGAGCGGGGGACCGGGCATGGGTACGACCTTCCACCTGACTTTTCCTCTCCCTGAAATGGAGCGCGATTCGGTGCGGGCCGCACCCTGACACGTTCGGATTCGATACAGGGCACATGTCGTCACGCGGCAGCCGGATAGTTGCATCAACAGTCCTCACAAAACGGTAAATACAGGGTAAACGTACTGCCCTCGCCCTCGATCGATTCAACCGTGATGCGACCTCCATGACGCTTCATGATGTTGTAGCAGGTATATAACCCCAACCCTGTCCCCATGCCCGGCGGGCGTGTGGTGAAAAACGGCTCGAAGACCTTGTTCACAATAGTTTCCGGGATACCCGTACCTTGGTCACAAAACGACAGGACGATTTCGCCGTCCAGAAGCCGGCCCGTGATCTCCATTGAACCGGGTTCGCTTTTTCCCGAGGCTTTCCTTTTCGCAACCACGGCATGACACCCGTTGTCGATAAGGTTGATAAAAACCAACGACAGTTCCGCGGGACGGCACTCGACGGGCATGGGCTGCTCGCAGACCACGGTCAGGGTGACCTGGTCCGCGAAGTTGGGTTGCATCAACAGGACGGCGGCTTGCAGGCTTTCCCGAAGATCGGCCGTCTTTTCCACGGCCTCGTTCTTACGGGTGACCAGATTCAGCCCCTTTACGATGCGAGAAATGCGGTCGCGCCCTTCCGCGATTGCGGATAACTGAGTATCCAGATTGGAGAATGCCTGTTCGAAGATGTCGCGGATTTCAGCGCCGGCCTCCTCATCTATCAGGTTGAAGAGGAGTTCACGAAAATCCTTGGACCACCTCATCAAAACGGAGGCGCCGCCCTCGATATAATTGAGGGGGTTATTGATCTCATGGGCCACGCCCGCGGTCAGCCGGCCCAAAACCGCCATTTTCTCCGTGATGACCAACTGGTCCTGAGCCGTGGATATTTCCCGGTTCTTGCGTTCCAATTCTTCATTGCGACGCTGTAACTCCTCGGAGCGCAAGGCAACCAGTTTTTCCAACTCTTGATTGCGCTCTTCAAGGTAGCGCGCTTTTTCACGCATCAGGATCAGGTTTTCCAAACGCAGGGAGCCCGCGGAGGAAAGACAGACCAACAGGCGCAGGTCGGACTCGTTGAATTGTAGTTCGTTTTCACCCGCGATCAGCACAATCATGCCGTGGATTTCCTCACGATGGAAAAAGGGCGAGGCAATCAGGGAACAGACCCCGGCGCCGATGACGCTGTCGGCCCGGCAGAATACCGGATCGTACCGGGTATCGCTGACCAGCAACGCATTGCCCTTTTTAATCACCTCGTGAAGTACGGTTTTGGAAAAAAAGGGCGTTTCGTCCAGGCTGCACGTCCCGGTTTCGGGTTTGAAGGAACCGTCTTCCTGACATAGATAAATGATTGCCTCCCGGGGCTCCAAGAGAGTGGAAAGCCGCTCCAACAACAAGTCGTACAGGCCGCTTTCCCCGTCTACCGCGGCGAGGTCGTCGTGGAACACGAGCAAATTTTTCAGGCGGTCGGCGTAGTTCGCTGCCGATTCGTTGTCCATTTGGCTGTCGATACCGGCTTGGCGCAATTCCAAGGCGTTGAAACAAATAGTTTGTTCCAAATGGATAGGAACAGCGGGGGTTATGTTGCTCTCGCCCGCTTCCATGACCGTGATTCGATAGTCGGTATTCCGCTTTCCCGGGGCCAAACTGAAGGACATGCCGGGTTGAATGAGCGCCGGAACCTGTATCCGTTTCCCGTTCATCCAAACACCTGACGTGGAATGCAGGTCTTCCACAAAAATATGACCGTCATTAAGGTAAAGGCGGGCGTGGCGGCGAGAAACGGCGACATCCCGAATCACGATATCAGAGGATGAAGACCGGCCGATGATCACGGAGCCCAGGGTGATCTGCTTAAACAAAGGTGCTGTAAACAAGGATTCAACCGAGAGAATCAGTTCTCTTTGGGCCAAAATATCACTTCCGTGGGGAGAGGCGAATACCGGTCGCCCTACCGGCCAATAACAGGCACAAGACAATAAAGATAATGCGCCGCATACGCGCTTGATTAATATTTAGTCCCACGTAACGGCCTTACCCCGCTCAACGGTGCGAATGCTGCGACTCTTTAGCAGCACCCCCTCGGCTTTCCGCTGACGGGCTGGTTCAAGGAAGGTTATCCCGTATCCCGTCGGTGGACTTTCAGCACGATCTTGACACCGGGTTCATCGATGCGTGGTGTCGTTGCGGTCGATCAAGGTGGATACCATTAACAGGGCAATCGTATGTCATGAAATTCAACCCTTTTAAAAATTACTAATGCCACAACTCACCGACATCACCCGGGCATAATTGAGTAAGCGTTTTAAATCAAACATATTTGACCACAGAAGGCACAGAGAAGAGGTATCGGGTCAAGAGTTTTTAGCCGCAGATCTCGCGGACCTTTGCTGAGAGCGCCAAGGCAAGCTTGGAATACCTGGCGGGGTGAAAGTCCCCGCGAGAAAAGGCCTAACCAGTCATCTCTACCGAGTGTTGCGCACGGGAAGGAGACCAGGAAACAAAGGAGGTGAGAAAGTACAACTGGAAAGCGACCGGGGGAAACACCGCACCGAGCAGAAGGTCGGACTAGTGGTGCCGACAGACCTGGGAGTGATGCCGAACAACTCGTGTGAAGCGTACACAGGGCATCATTTGCAACAAAACCAAAAACACTTGACAATCGGGTCGACAAGGGCGCCTTGCGGCGCCCCGCTTCGGTTGTTTGGTGGTTACTTGACCGCGAAGGCCTGTGCCTTGCGCAGTTCGCCGGCCATGCCGCGTTTGGTGACGCGCACCAGTAGTTGGTACTCGCCCGGTTTCAGCTCGGAGGCGTTCACCGTAGCCACGTAGCGAATGGCGTTGCCCGTTTCCTGGATGTTCGTGATCTTACCCTCGACCGGGAACGCGCCGTCCTTTTCGCTGTAGATGATGAAGTTGGCCGTCAGGTCGTGCTTGCCCTCGGGCAGGTTTTCGACGTGGAACATCAAACTGATTTCCTCGGGGTCCTTATACTCGGGTACGATGCCTGTCTTGAACAGTTTGTTGTTGACCAGCATGGGATCGCCCACCACGCGGCTGTCCAAGGCCTCCATATCCACGACCTCGCCTTTTTCCACGATCACCTGGCGAGTGTGGTTCAGCGGCAGGGGTTCCCGGTTATCCGCGCCGAACATGATGTCGGAGATGCGCGTGCTGCGAACCTCGGTCTCTTTTTTGGCGACGCCGTATTTCATGAGGCTGAAATCACCCGTGTCCATATCGCGCAGGTAGCACTTGATATAGGCGGGCGGCTCGTCGGTCAACAGGACGTCGTAGAAGTCGAAGGTCTTGCGCTCGGGGAATTGCTTTACCCTGGAGATGATCAGGTCCAGCGCCTCGCCGGTTGCGTCGAAGGCCGCGAAGGCCACCTCGAAACCGTTTGCCGGCTTTTGAAGCATGGTCGCGCTGCCGAAGACCGGGATGGTAAAGCCCTTTTCCTCGCGATAGAACAGGTGATGCTTCCACTCGGCGTCCAGGTCGTTGCGGGCGACATCGTTGAAGTACATCAGCGTACGCAGGGTCAGTTCGCGCTCTTCCTCTTCCAGGTCCAAATAATTTTCACGCGGCTTGAATTCCTTGCCGTAGAGCAGGCGGGCGCCCGGGATGTCCCTGGTCAAGCGCACGCGTACCCGTGCGGCCTGGTTCGGCTCTTCCAGCGAGTAACCCAGGCGGTAGTAGTGCGACGAGGTGTTGATGACCTTATCGAGCGGTTTCTCCAAATTGGAGGCCGTGGTGGTGCGCACCATGACGCCGCCCGTTCCCCGGCTGGCCCAGTCGGGTCCTGACTCCACCTGCAAGCCGTTTTCCAGCACGGTGTTCAGCGAGCCCAGGGACGAATTCTGTTCACCCTGGGTAGACATGCCAACCGCCTCGGCGAAGTTCCAACCCTGTCTCAGCGCGTTCAGGGGCAGTTGGTCGGGCCGGGCAAAGGTCGCCAGCAAGCCCTCGGCGCGGGAGGTGCGTTCCTTGTAGAGGAAGGAGTACACGGTAGCGTTGGCCTTGTTCAGCGTGCGGTTCAGGCGGTCGCCCTGGTCGGTGGTGGTGGCAAAGCGGCCGTCCTGTTCGATATAGCTGCCGCCGGTGAAGAGGAACACCGACTTGGATCCGGACATGTGGGTGAGCATATTGGCCAGGTAGATCATGTTGTAATAGAAGGTGCGATAGAAGGCGTTTTTCAGGCGGTCCTTGGTTTCGTCCTCGCGGTTCACCTGCTGGGCCAGGGCAATGCGGGTCTCATCGCCGATCAGGCCGCCGCCCGGCGCATTCAGCCAATCCTCGATCGAATTCAGGATCGTCCGCTCCTGGCGCGTGATCGCCCGGTACTGCGCGCCCCGGTATTCGCTGGTCTCCAGACCGGCCAGCAGTTCTTCCTTGTTGCGGGTGAAGGCGGTCAGGTCCACCATGTCCTGGTCGATCTGAATCAGCTTGACCATATCGTTGGGACCCAGTTTGCCGATCAGGTCTTGGACGCCCTTGCGGCAGGCCTCGAAACCGCCCTTGGACATATTGCTGGTGTCGAAGACGATCACGAGGGTCCGCGAGGTTTGCGGATCGATGACGCCGGTTCTCTTTTTGTCCAGGATTTCCGTGGCTTGCGCCGCCGGGGAGCTTTTGGCCTGGTCGGCCTTCAGGAAATCCACTTCCTGGAAGAAGTTCATATTTTGTTCGTTGCCGTCTTCGAAAACCAGAAAATCGGCGGAGGTCAACCCGCGGATCGGATTTCCGCTACGGTCGAGGACGTGAACGCGCAGGTCGCGCTGGATGACGCGAATGCGTTCCTCAACCTGACCAAGGGCAAACGCGGTCAACAAAAACAAGCAAACAGTTCCTTTGAATCTCATCCTTTGAACACCTCAGCGCCCCGTATGGGGACCAATCGTTAATTCGGCATGAATCTTCGGTCCTGGACGGCAATACGAAAACAACGACCGGTTGCGCGGACGATCCGTCACCGTGTGGGAAGAGATCAACCATAGCACCGCGCATATCGACGGATACAAGAGCAGATATTGTGCCACAGGGCACCTGTATAAGGAAAGTACGGGTTTTCAGGGCTTCAAGTTGTATTTTTGTCGGGAACCCTCCCATAAACTCTGTCCCCGACCGTATCGCGCTGTCCTGTTTTCAGCGCACCGCGAACATGCGACTGGTGAGCAACTCGCCTTCCAAGCCCTTGCGGGTGACCTTCACCCAGACGCGGTATTCGCCCCGTTCGAGCTTGCCCATGTCCAGGTCGGCCACGTAACGCACCGACGACTTGATGCGCTGGACCTGAGAGATGCGACCGCGTACGGGATGCCAGTCATCGGCGCCGCGGAAGAGGAATTCGAAGTTGAGATCTTCTTCGACGCCCTGGGGCAGGTTTTCGATGTGAAAGAACAGGCTCATGCGGTTGTAGCGGCGGAATTCGTTGTTGAAGCGCGCCTTGAACAGGCGGTTGTTGATGAGGAAGGGGTCTTTGAGAACGCGGTTGTCGATGCCCATCAGTCCCTTGTCGCCCTCTTTGTAAACCACCTTGCGCGTGTGGTTCAGTGGAATGGGATTGTCCTTGCGCGTGCCGCCGAAGATGAGATTGGAGATCCGGGTGGGGCGGTGCTCCGGCGCCAACTTGGGCACGTTCAGCCGGTACAGGCTGAACTCGCCCGTATCCATATTACGCAGGTAACACTTGATATGGGAAGGCGGTTCCTCGGTGAGCAGGAGGTCGGAAAAGGAGAAGAGGTCCTTGCCGGGAAAGCGCTCGACCTTGCTGACCACCATGTCCAGCACCTCGTTGCGCTTGTTGAAGGAGGCCATGGCCACCTCGTAACCGGCCTTGGGTTTCTCCTTCAACGGGGTGCTGCCGAAGACCGGGATGGTATAGCCGCCCTCGTCCCGTTGGAAGATTACGAAGTCCCAATCGCAGTCCAGGTCGTCTTGCAGGTGATCGTTGAAGTAGAGCATGGTGCGCATGGCGATGTCGCGCTCGCGCTCGTCCAAGGCCAGGTAGTCTTCCCTGGGTTCGATATCCTTGCCGTAGAGCAGTTTGGCGCCGGGAATCTTGCGGGTCAGCTTTACCCGGACGGCGGCGATCTTCTCGGGTTCCAGCACCGAATAGCCCAGGCGGTAATAGTGTGAGGAAGCGTCCAGAATCTTGCCCACGCGTTCGGCGACGAACTTCTTGCTGGTGGCCAGGGCCATGGTGCCCCCGGTCCATTCGGTGGCGTGCCGCAATCCTGTTTCCACGTGGGTCCCGTTTTCGAACACCGTGTTGAGCGCGTAGCGGGTGGCGTCCTCGCTGTAGACGAAGGCGTTGGTGCCCGAGGGGTACATCTCCAGGTAGAAGTTATTGGTGGTGCGCAGGCTGCGGAAGTTGAAGTCCACGCCCAGGTTGGTCATGGACAGCAAACCCTCGGCCTTGGGCATATTCGACTTGAACAGAAAGGTATAGACGGTGGTATTGGCCGTGTTCAGCGTGCGGCCCAGACGGTCGGCCAGAGCGGTGGTGTTGGAAAAGGCGCCGCCGGTTTCGATAAAGCTACCGCCGCTCAGCAAGAGGATGGACTTGGAGCCGGACATGTGTCCCAACATCTTGCCCAGGTACATCATGTTGTAATAAAAAGTCTTATAATAGTCGCCCTTGATTTTTTCTTTAAGCTCCACCTGGCGATTGACTTGTTTGGCCAGGGGTTCGCGAACCTCTTCCGGGTCGACCCGGGGCGTGGGCGCTTCCTGGAAGGCGATGATGGCGTCGATAATGGCGCGTTCCTGGGAAACCAGGTCATGCCACTGGGCGCCCACGTATTTCGACTTTTTCAGCCCTTCTTTCAAGACCTCCTTCTGGCGGGTGAAGGGCGACAGGTCGGTCATGTCCCGGTCCATTTGCACCAGTTTGACCAGGTCGCCGGGACCCAGGTTGTCCACGATGCTGTCGATGGCCTTCAGGCTTTCGGTGTAACCCGCCTTGGACATATTGGAGCTGTCCAGCAGGATGACGATGGTGCGCGAGTTCTGCGGGTCGAATTCCTCTTCATCCACGCTGATCGGCGCCACGTTGCCCTTGGTCGCAAGGCGGCGTTCGGCGATGTCCACCTCTTCAAAAAAACGGAGATCGCGAACCGCCTTGTCTTCCGAGACGGTAAAGTCTTCTCGGGTCAGGCCCTTGATCGGATTGCCCCTGGCGTCGACCACGTGCACGCGCACGTCGCGCAGCACCACGCTCATTTCTTCACTGATTTCGCCCGTTGCCGGCCCCTCCTGACCGATAACCGGCAAGCCGATTAAAATAAATAGTATGCATATCCACTTCATGCAGCACCTCACCTCTAGTTCTTGTCCGGACGGCCAGGCACGTCACTCAAGACCCATATAGATGTATTACATAAACGTTACCCAAGTTTATTCCATAGTCTGAATGTGAGGCAAGTGTCAATTCGCCCCGATCCGTAAACAGGAGTACCCGCCCCGCCGGACGGCGGGGCGGGGTCGGGTTGCGGAGGAGGGCGAGAATCGGTAGTTAGGGCACTACCGAATCTCTGGGAGGAAGGTCGGCTCCCCGTCCGCTCGGGGTTACAACGATCCGATGCACCGAACCGGGCTGGAAGACGGTGGATCGGTGATCACGTATTCCCTTGCGCTGTCCTTGAAGGCGCCGAGCCGGCAGACCGATGACCACGGTAGAGGCCGGATAGACACCGATAATGATCAGATCGATGGTTGAAACCAACATGAAATAAGCACTTCCCCAAAAACAAATGCGGTCAGGAACCATGAATCGATCGATGAAAAAGAGGGACCGGCAATTCGGTCCCGTATCCGGACATCAGCACAACGGCCGGCTGTATCCGGGTAGACCACCCGGCCGAAACCTCCAACTCAGGAGTTAGAACGATTTACCCGAAAGCGACGCCCCGACACGCGCACGCGGGGTGCGTTTGGAAGAAAACCATGAATATACAGCGCTCCCCTTCAGCGGTAACGTGCTGAGGCCACGGCGGTATCCACTACGCCGATGAAACGCTCTCTGGTATCTCTAGAAGATAAAGTAACCCATTTTTGACAACGGTGTCAACAGGGTCTTTGAAAAGTTTGCTCGACGGCGGACACCGGGCGATGATTCAGTCCCCGGATTGTCCCGCGTTTGATTCATCGACAAGACTCCTGAACGGCCGTGCCGGGGGGCTCTCTTGGATCAACAGGTGACAGCCCCGCCGTGCGGGCGCTATAATGGCCCGTTTTCACTCGGTTGCTGAGGACCTTACCCATGCCATATAGATGGTCTAATTTATCTAAAGAAAAACTGACGCCCTTACAGAGCCGCAACCTGCTCACCGGCCTTTGTCCCAATCTCGATGAGGCCGATGCCGTCATGATTGCGAAAACCTACGGCCACAAGCCCAACCCCGTGTACCTGGCCGCCTGCTACCTGAGGCAATATCATGGGGAAGAGCCGCCCGTCGCCTTCTTGGAAAACGTGGCGCGGCAGGTGATTGCCCGCTCGGCCGAAGCCTGGACCGAGGATGAGTTAGTCGTTGCCCGCCTGGTGGCCCACTGCTTGGATCGGCTGGACCCCATTCACGACCGCGATGCCCTGGCCCGGGAAATGCTCGCCTGCCTGGCCTGGTTCGTTCCCGGCGAAACCATTCCGCTCGATTTTGTCCTGTGTTGCCCCGAGGGTTCGCACACGATCGAAGAGCGCACCGAGGCCATGCAACGCGTGGTCGATTTAGGCCTGGCCCAACCGGTGAAACCCAGTGTGCTTCGCCAGGACCCTTTGATCGTGCGCCTGGTGAAAGCGGAAATGCCGGAACTGGTCTCAGCGGCCGGGGATTCGGTCACCGGTCACCTGGCTCGCGAAGCCGCTCGCTTGGACGACAGCGAAGACCCGCGCTTGTTTCGGCCCCTGCAAAAGCATATCAAAGCCCTGACCTCCGTTTTGGAACCCGGCCTGGAGACCGCCCGGTTATGCCTCTACCTGGGCAGCCATATGAACCGGTTGGCTTTCTTCAAAGACGCCGAGGACCTGTATCGGCGCGCGCTGACCATGTTCCGGGACATTCACGGCGGCGACCACCTGAACATTGCCGGGGTCATGGGTTACCTGGGCAACCTGTTGCGCGATCAGTACCGCTTCGAGGAAGCCGAGGAAATGTTGCGCGGCGCCCTGACCATGACCCTGGAATTGCTGGGACACGACGACCCGCAGGTCATTGCCGATCTCAACAACCTGGCCCTGCTCTACGCCCAAACCGCCCGCGAGGAAGAGGCCGAGGAACTGTATCGCCGAGCCCTTGCTGTAGAGGAAGGCTACCGGGAGGAACAGGTTACAAGCGGTACCCGCAACAACCTGGCCGAATTGCTGGCCGATACCGGCCGCGCTTTCGAGGCGGAGCCGCTCTTGCGTGAAGCATTGGCCCGTGAAGAGGAAACCCACGGCGAGGGTCACCCTAATGTGGCGCTTGCCATGAACAACCTGGCCGGCCTGCTCTACCGCCTGGAGCAATACCAGGAAAGCGAGGACCTGTACCGGCGCTCCCTGGAAATCGAAATAGACGCCTACGGCGATCAACACCCCAACGTGGCCAACGGATTGAGCAACCTGGGCTGCCTGTTGTTGGATACCGATCGGCACGAGGCCGCCGAAGCCGTGCTGCGCGAGGCGCTGGCCGTCAGTGAACAAACCCTGCCGCCCGATCATCCCGACCTGGCGCCCGCCCTCAACAACCTGGCCAATGCGTTGCAGGTCTCGGGCCGCTTGGATGAGGCCGTCGACCTGTTGCGCCGGGCCCTGGAAATCGACGAGGCCTCCCGCGGACCGCTGGACCCCATGATCGTCAACCGCTTGATCAACCTGGGCGACCTGCTGGTGCACAACGGTCAATCCGACGAGGCCGAACCCCTCTTCCGCCGCGCCTTGGAAACATTGGAGCATCTAAGAGGTCCCAAGCATCCCCAACTCCTGGAACCCGTCGAGCACCTGGCCGACACGCTCTGGGGCCTGAACCGAACCGACGAGGCCGTATCCATGTACCGACGCGCCCTGGACATCTACGACGATGCCTACGGCGGCACACACCTGGGCGCGGTTGAATGCCTCCGCCGCTTCGCCATGTTGCTGGGCCTGACCGGTGGGAAAGACGAGGCCCTCACCATGATGGAACGAGCCCTGGCCTTGGAAGAAATCATGCTGGGTCCCGATTCGGTCGAGGTGGCCGAGGGCATGATTACCCAGGGATTCCTGATGCGGGATCTCCAGCGCGAGAAAGAAAGCGAACCCCTGTTGAAACGCGCGCGCGCCATCCTGGAAAAGAACCTGGGCCCGCTGCACCCCGCGGTCGGCGAAGCCCTGGAAGGCCTGGCCCTGGTTTATTGGGAACAAAGACGCATGCACGAGGCGGAAGAGGTCTGCCGCGCCCTTATGGCGGTCAAAGAAGCCGTGGACGGCCCGCGCTCCCGCGAGTTCGCCCGCAAGATGCACAGCCTGGCCCTGGTCATCGCCAACACCGACCAGATGGAAGAGGCTCACGAGTTACACACCCGGGCTCTGGCCATCGAGGAAGAAGTCCTGGGTCCCGATGACCTTGAATTCGCCGATGCCCTGAACAACGTGGCCGATGTCTACTGGGTCACCCTCAAGCTCCCCGACGAAGCGGAAGAACTGGCCGAACGCGCCTTGAAGATCTACCGTGAAAACCTGGGCGAAGACCACGAAGACACCCTCGCCGCCGCCGAGTTCCTGGCCACCATCCGCGCGGGTTATCGGGGCGATGAATACGCGTAAGAATAGACGGGTTATCCAAAAACTGGCGCTCGGGTCATGGAACCGGGTGAATGAAATCATAAAATCCGGCTAAATCTCCTGGTATAATGGTCCAATCGTGAGCTGAAGATACCGGTCAGATGTCATTGTATCCGGCAGTTCGCGATGATTTGACATGCGGTCCTTTTCACCCCGCCGTTTTCCGGTGTGATCGATGGTGAAAGCCCATTGAATTCCATTCGAAGGTTGAGCTCCTTTTCCAGATATCAGCGTTTATTCCGGTATAGGTAACCGGCTGCCTCCGTTTGGATGCAGCCGACGCGGTTCGACAACGGTCCGGGCATTACGAAGAGAGGTAACAATGACTGTAGAAACATCTCAGGAAAACGCTCCCACCCTGAGCGAAGCACCGGCAGTTGTCATGGCTCGTTATTTCGGACCCTCCGTTCACGGGTTTCACGTACCATTTCCCAAAAAACCGGAGACGTTGCCCTCCGGTGAAGCCGCGGCCGCTGAAGCCTTTGCGGATATGAGAGACGAGTTGACCGAAATTGCCTCCAGGCTGCGCGTGTTGACAGCGGTGAAAGACGACCTTTCCCTGAAATCCAAAAGAGAGATTGCCCACGCCCGTCATCACTATGGTCGGGTCACCGCAAACCGGATCGGCCTGGCCCTGGCTTTGTTGCCGTTACCCGAGGTTACCGAAAAGGTGACTCACGGCAGGTTGATGCTCAACGCGGTCAACGGCCTGATGCCCACCTACAAGGCGCTGCGCAAGCTGAGCAAGGCCATGCGTCGCCTGGACGAACAACGCCAATTGGTTTCCCTGCTGCACCACTCCACCACGGACCACGGCGGCGAGGAGATCTTCAACTCCGATATCGTCAACGGCGCCAAAGGCCTGAGCAAGGCCGTCCACACCATCCTCGACTGGTCGAAGAAGATCGCCCTGCCTCAAGGCATGGAGCAAACCCATCTCGGCCAACTGCTGGAGGTGCCGGTGCCTGACCCCGTCACCCGACCCCAGGAACTGCCGAAAGCCTGCCGCGAACTGCTGAAGCGCTTTTACGGCGCGCGCGCCATGGTGCTCTCACGCGTGGCCCGGGTGGGTGAATCGGTGGAGGCGGCCTACGGTTTCCAACCCCAGGTCAGCTGAGATCTCATTCGCGAATAAGCTGCTCGGGATCGGTACCCTCTCCGGCTTTTTTACCGCATCCGCGTTGTGTGATAAGATATCTGTGAAACCTGAACCCGCCAAGAAGGGAGTAGCCGCATGCCCTCCGATGAAAAAGAGATCACCCAGCTTTTATCTGAATGGCGCGAGGGCGAAGATAAGGCGCTGGACGATATGATTCCGCTCGTTTATGACAAGATGCGGGCCATCGCCAATTACTATCTGAAAGGCGGCGGCCAAACCATGTCCAGTACCGCCCTGGTGCACGAGGCCTATATGCGCGTTTTCGGTCAACGCCATGTGGACTTCCAGGACCGCAATCACTTCTTCGCCGTGGCCGCCAAGATCATGCGCCGCTTGATCATGGAATACCAGACCATGCGCGGGCGCAAGAAGCGCGGCGGCGGTCAGATGGTCATCGTACCCGACAATATGGACCAGATCGCCGATCGCCCCGACAGCGAACCCCACGAATTGGAAGAATGCCTGGAAAAGCTGGAAGCCTACGACAAGCGCAAG
Source organism: Acidobacteriota bacterium (assembly GCA_030066195.1). Lineage (GTDB taxonomy): Bacteria > Acidobacteriota > Holophagae > Acanthopleuribacterales > Acanthopleuribacteraceae > JASJCB01. Next base: position 3,320 of record JASJCB010000062.1, on the reverse strand, counting down.
GTCTGGGTCATAGAAATGCACTATTTCGTGGGTCTGAAGGTGGAAGAAATTACCGAGGTGCTGGGTGTTTCCCGCTCCACCGTTTTGCGTGAGCTGAACTTCGCCCGTGCCTGGCTGCGTCGCTGTCTTCAGGGAGACGAGGAATGAAACCAGGTAACAAACAGCGGTTGGAAGAACTGTTTGACGCCGGTCTTAATCTCGAAAATGCTCGTGCCTACCTGATGGAACAAGTCCAAGACGACAGGGAACTGACGGATGAACTGTCCTCCCTATGGGAACATTGTTCCGAGGCCGAGACCCTCTTCAGCCTGGAATCCATGGAAATGATGCGCCGCGCCGCTTTTCCTCCCGAGCATGAGGATCTTCCCGAGGAGAAGTTCAAAATCACCCGCACCATTGCATCGGGCGGCATGGGCATCGTCTATCAGGCCGAGCAACAGTACCCCATCGTGCGCACCGTGGCCCTGAAGGTTCTGGACACCGGCCGCGTCTCCGAGGAACTCCTGTCGCGTTTCCGCTTCGAGGGTCAGGTGCTGGCCTTGATGGAACATCCCTATATCGCCAGGGTTTACGATTCCGGGATGACCGCGCGGAACGATCCTTTTATCGCCATGGAATACCTGGACGGACAACCCATCACGGAATACTGTGACAACAAGCGGCTGAACATCGAGGAACGCCTGCGTTTGTTTATGAAGGTTTGCGACGGCTTACAACACGCCCACCAGAAAGGAGTCATCCACCGCGATATCAAACCTTCCAACATCCTGGTCATCGACCAGGACGGTCAGGCCGTGCCCAAAATCATCGACTTCGGCATTGCCAAGTTCACCGGCGAAAGCTTGGTGGAGAAACCTTCCGAGATCCGCGGAGGCATGGTGGAAGAACCCACCGAGACCCGCCGGGGCATGGTCATGGGCACGCCGCACTACATGAGCCCGGAACAGGCGGCCGGTTTGCACGGCCAGATCGACACCCGCACCGACCTCTATTCGCTGGGCGTGGTGTTTTATGAGTTACTGGTGGGCGTCATTCCCCTGGACCAATACCTGGACAAGGAGACCTCGCTTCGGGAGTGTTGCCGCATCATCCAGGAGGTCGACCCTCCCGCGCCCAGCCGGCGCATCGACTCGGATGATTCCGATTTCCAAACCGGCGCCGAAACCCGCGGGCTGACATCGCAGCAGTTGGTGCGCCGCCTCTCGCGCGACTTGGACTGGATTGCCCTGAAGGCCCTGTCCAAAAGTCCGGCGGACCGCTATGCCTCCTGCTCTCAATTCAATACCGATATTCGCTATCACCTGGAAAACCGACCGGTGATTGCCGGTCCCCTGCGCCAAACCACCTATCACCTGCGCAAGTTCCTGCGCCGATACCGCAACCAGGTGGTGACCGCGGCCCTGTTTATGCTGATGCTTCTGATCGGCGGCGCCGCTTTCCTGATGCAGGAGCGCAATGCCCGCGAGCGCGCCTCGCAGATCAACAAATACCTGATCCAACTGGTGGGCACCTTCGTGCCCGAGACCAGCGAGCGCAACGTCTTGTCCATCCAGGCGCTCAACAATATCCGTAAAGAGGTCAACCAGGTCTTTCGGGGCGACAGCCTGGACGAAGCCTCGTTTCGCTTTGCCCTGGGCAAGGCCTACAATCACCTGGACGCCGGTGAGGAAGCCGTCGAACAACATCGCGAGGCCCTGCGCATCTACAGCCGGTTGAAAGGCCGCAACGCCCCGGAATCCTTGGAGGTCTTGGGGAAACTGGCCATGGCCGTGGGCGAAAGCAATCGCGCCGACGATGCCGCCGCCTTGTACCAGGAACACGTCGACCTGTTGACCGAAAAGTACGGCGCCCGACATCCCAAAACCCTGGATGCGCGTCTGAACCAGGCTTTCTACTACAAGATACCGGGCAACGACCGTCTGCGGGCAACCGAACTGTTCCGGCAGTGCTTCGAGGACAGCCGCTACCTTTCGGACGAACACGCCGGCATCCGCATGAAATGCAGCACCGATTGGGCCGCGGTACTGGTCGATAACGACCAATACCAGGAGGCGGCCGAGCTTTTCGAGAAATCCATCCCCGGCCTCATCGAACATTTCGGCGAGGACCACCACACGGTGCTCTACACCCAGCACAACTATGCCAACCTGTTCTATTCCATGGACAGACTGGAGGAAGGCATCCGCCGCCACCGGGAACTGCTGGCCACGCGCCGTGCGGTGCTCTTCCCGGATTCCCGTCGCATTCAGCGGTCCATGCACGCCCTGGCATGGGGCCTGCGGGTCGCGGCGACCCGAAAGATAAACAGGGCGCAAAGCCTGAGGAAACAGGCCCGGGCGTTGGAAAGGGAAGGGCAGTCGACCCGGGCTCGCAGCAAGCTGCGCTTGGACGCGGCCGCTCTGAACAGGGAAGCCGAAACCGGACTGGAAGAAGCCGAGAGCCTGATTCGGGAAGTTTTCGAAACCCGCCGGAAAAGCAAGGGCCTGGCCAATCAGTTGACCCTGGAATCCCTGGAAGACCTGGGCCTGGTGCTGCAAAAGCGGGGCAAATTGGACGAGGCGATCGAAGTGACGGCGCAGATCGATGAACTGACCGAAGAGCAACGCCTCATTCCCTCTGCCTTGAGCGCCCGCAACGGCAGGGCCTATCTCTACATCTTGAAAGAAGACTACGCGGCGGCGGAAGGCCTGCTGGAACACCTGCTGGACGATTGCAAAAAGTCCACCAAACCTGGCCCCGAGGGCGATAAATTGACGGGCGACGTGCTCCTGGACCTGGCTCGGGTCAAAATGGCCTTGAACAAAACCCGGGAGGCGCTGACGCATTTCGCCGAGGGCATGGAACGGCACGTCAACCCGAATTACGTACGGGGCCAGGTCAAGCAACAACTGCTGCCCTACCTGAAACGCAACGACCTGAAAACAACGGCCGCCGAGATCGAAACCATCCTGGCCCAAGAGGAACCGGAATTGGACCGGATCCCCGCCCTACTACGCGCCTTGAACGCCAACCCCCCGGATTGAAACCCGTCACCAACCGCGTCCATCTATTGATGTCCCGGCGCCACACGATGGAAGAGAAAAACGAAAAAGGCTCTTCTTCCCCCTCTGTGCGCTCCGGCCTCGGTACCCGGGTAGACGGCAGAACCATCGGCGAAGGCCAGGTAGACCCAATGACGGACCGCCTCAGCGCCCTATTCGCCGAACTGGTCAAAAGATCGGGCGACCGAGTAGTGGACTAACCCCCGGGCACGCAAGCCGAGAATCGCCCCCCGGGCGAGACGAGGCGAAAAAGCCTGGGCGCGCACGCATCCTGCGTGC
>JASJCB010000242.1 GCA_030066195.1 Acidobacteriota bacterium | reverse complement strand
TGGGAAGGCCATGGACAGTATTGCACATAGGCTCCCTACTCAGTGGGAAGGCTATGGACAGTACTGCACATGGGCTCCCTACTCAGTGGGAAGGCTATGGACAGTACTGCACATGGGCTCCCTACTCAGTGGGAAGGCTATGGACAGTACTGCACATGGGCTTCCTACTCGGTAGGAAGGGTATGGACAGTATTGTCTATAGGCATCCTGCTCAAAGGTCAGCCTATAGACAACGTCGCCACACGGCTATCTACTAGGTAACATGCCTGGAGGCATCGCCGGTTCAGATGCGCAAGGTGTCCAGGTAGTGGCGAATGATATCGGCCGCGGTGATGCCCTCGGCCTCCGCTTGGAAGGTGGGCATGATGCGGTGAACCAGAATGGGTTGGGCCAGGGCGTCGATATCCTCTTTTTCTACCGCGAAGCGGCCGTCCAGAAGCGCGCGAGCCTTGCCGGCCAGGATGAGGTTCTGCGAAGCACGGGGACCGGCGCCCCAACGGACGTTTTCGTCAGTGAAAGCGTCGGCGCCGTCTATCTTGGGTCGGGTGGCGCGCACCAGGCTGACCGCGTAGTTGACCACGGTCTCACCGGCGGGGATTTGGCGTACCAGGGATTGGTGCTCCACCAGGCGCTCCCGCGTGTAGACCGGTTGCACTTCGCTCTGATCACGCGAGGTGGTGTTCATGACCATATCGATTTCCTGGCGAAGGTTGGGATAGGTCACGTCGATGCGGAAGAGAAAGCGGTCCAACTGGGCCTCGGGCAGAGGGTAGGTACCTTCCTGCTCGATGGGGTTTTGCGTGGCAAAGACCAGGAACGGCGGTTGCAAGCGGTGTGTCTGGCCGCCGACCGAGACCTGGCGCTCCTGCATACATTGCAACAGGGCCGCCTGGGTTTTGGGCGTGGTTCGGTTGATTTCGTCCGCGAGCATGAGGTTGGTAAAAATGGGACCTTCCAGGAACTTGAAAACCCGTTGGCCGGTTGACTTGTCTTCCTGAAGGACCTCCGTACCGATAAGGTCGGACGGCATCATGTCGGGCGTAAACTGAACACGGTGGAAGGTCAGCGAGGTGGCGTCGGCCAGCGTGTGCACCAGCAGGGTTTTGGCCAGACCGGGAACGCCCATCAACAGTGAGTGGCTGCTGGTGAACATGGAGATCAGCATCAGCTCGATCACTTCCTCCTGGCCGATGATCACCTTGGCGACCTCGGTTTTCAATTCTTCATAGCCGCGATGGACGTCCTTCACCTTTTCCTGAAATTCGCGGGCGTCCGTTACCGTTAAATCCGAAACCGTCATGTGAGCTCCTTTGGGGCGAAATGGGGAATTAGCTTTTGCGTTCTTTTCCGTGGACCGCGCCGGGGTTGGTGAGAATTTCCAGGCACTCGCGATAGACGGCCGCCTCGTCCTCGCCTGTCTCCAGGTTCAGCAGCATCTTGTAGATGAGCGGGTTGAACGGGTTGATCCGGATGCAGCGGTCCAGCAGGCCCTTGGCTTCCGCGCCGTTATCCACGCCCAGCAGGGCTTCGGCCTTCTTCACCAACATGGTCGTATCGTTTTCCAGGTTGGGCACGTGGAAATCGATGAGGCGAATGATCTCGCGGTGGTTTTCCAGGAAGTGATGGCATGTGACCATGCGCAGCAGTACCTGGCGACTGTACTTGCCGCCGCGCGTGGGAATCTTTTGATACTGGCGCAGGGCGCCGCGATAGCGATTGCGTTCCAGCAGCAAATCACCCAGGCGCACGTGCTTCTTATATGCCTGGTCCGCGTCCTCGACAGCCTTGATCTCTTCCTCAGGCATGTCCTCGTCCAAGAGATTGACGCCTTGCGCCGCCGTTGCATCGGCGCGCACGCGGTAGCCCTGGGTCTTGATCCATTCGCGCCAATTGCTCTCGAAGGTCTCGAAATCCTTGCCGGTCATGGCTTCCATAACCTCGTCCAGATCGCCGTTCTCCCCCAAACCGAGCACGATTCGCGAGATGATGTTCTCACCGTGTTCCTTGCTGAGGTAGTCCACCATGGTGGTGGTTTGTGCGTAGGCCTGACGGGCCAGGGCCGCGGTGGGCAGAGCCGCGAAAGAAGGCATCATTTGTTCCACGGTAATCAGGCTGTCCTCTTTGATGGCCAGCGCCATACTGGTCTCCATGGAGGGGTCCAGCGGGTTGACGTCTTCGCGCTCCCAGCGAGCCTCGAAGTACTTGGCCACACCTTCCTGCAACCACAGGGGCGCATGGTCCGCGCTGTGTTTGGTGAGAATGTAGTGGATGAACTCGTGAGCGATCACGTCGGGCCAGTAGTAACCCATCAGCACGCGCCGGGGCGTCAGCACCACCAGACGATTCTCCACGCAGAGGGCAATGGTGCCGGTGGTTTCGATCTGCTGACGGGTAAGGGCCGAGGCGTAGGAGAACAGGTTGTGGTCGGGCATCAACTCCACGATGATTTTGTCTTCGTCGCGCTCAAAGTCGAACAGGGCGCTGAAGCGGGCATAGGTGCGTTCCAGCACATCGGGCAGGAAGTTCAGCAGCACGCGATCGGAGCCGGGCTTGTAGCGGATGGAGAAGTTTTCAGTCTCCTCGGTTTCGAATTCCTTGAGCGCTTGGGCCGTCTTTCTCAATTCCACCAGGCGGCCGGCCAGGTAGTTGTCGCCCTCCAACATGTCGGGCTCTACCTTTTCGAAGGATTCGGACGCCTTGTCGTAATTGCCTTGCTGATGCCAGGCCCAGCCGGTAAGGAGATCGATCAGCGGCTTGGGTAGCTCGGAGGTTTTGAGGTGCTCATGCACGGCCTCGGGTCGGTAGGCGCGCAGCAGACGCATGGCCCGTTCCAGGTCCAATCCCAACTTCATGGCGCGGGCCATGTCCTCGGCCTTCGTTTCTTCATCCCCCGCGGCTTCAGGCTTGGGCGCACTGACGGTGGCCGTGTCCTGGGCCGCAAGCGGTCCGAGGAACAGGAACAGCGCGATCAAGGCCGCGAGGGGCTTACTGGTCCATGAGCTTTTCATAATATTTCTTGATCTCCTTACCGTAAGCCTCGGGCAGGTTCTTGCCCAAACGCTTGCGAATTTCGTCCTTGACCTTGTCCCGCGAAGCCTTCTTCTGACTCTCAGGAATAAAAATATCTTCCAGTGAGGGGTCGCCCCATTGGCCCTGCCGCTGCATCATGGGCATGGGCCGACGACCCGAGGGGCGACTGGAGTTCTGTAACTGCTCCATCATCTCGCCGATCTTTTGCAGCGCGTCCTGTTGATAATTGATGCCGCCCTCCAGGCGCGAGCCGCCCAGTTTGCGCTCGGCGTTGCGCATGGACATGCCGATCTCGCGTAGCTTGTCCGCGATCTGCGATCCGCCGAAACTCTCCTGGGTGCGTTGCATGAACTCCTCGATCATCTGGTTGATATCGGCCTGCTCTTGCGCCAGTTTCTGACCGTCCTCGCTGCCCTGTTGCTCCATGAACTGACGGCGCGCCTCTTCCATATTATTACGCATGCCCTGCAAGGCGTTGAGGATTTCGTTCAGTTCCATTCGCGCCTCTTGGAAGGTTTCCTTGGGTTTGGCTTCCTCGCGAATCTTGCGCGAGGCGTTGCGCTCGGAGGTGCGTTCGCCGCTGATCAGGTAATCGCTGAGTTTGTTGCCGGACTCGAGACTGAGCAGGAGTTCGCCCTGGTCCAGGTACTCCTGCATCTTTTCGGTCTGGCTGATATTGCGCAGAGTTACGTTCTGCAACTTGTCCAGGCCGTCCCGGGTAATGAAATCAAGCAGTCGTTCCTGATTGGCAATCTCCTGCTGGAGGCGCCGGCGCTCGATGCCCGAGAGGTCCGGGTTTTCCAACTGCCGCTTATACTCGGCGACCTGGTTGACGATGTTTTCGGCCAGATCCTCGGTCTTGAAGTCCACCAGCTTGTTGTACAGGTCAGTCAGCATTTTGTGGATGTTTTCGGTCGCCTTGCGGTACTCCTGCTGTCGCTGCTCGCTCATTTCGGTGTCGTTGCCGCCCATCTGCTCGTCCATGCGCTGCTTCAGGTTGCGGGTGGCTTTCTCCAGGGCTTCCTCGCGGTTTTTGGTCTCGCGCAACAGGCCCATCAGCTCTTTCATGTCCTGCATCATGGCCTGCATTTCCGGGCTCATCTCGCCGACCTGGTCCTGCATGCTCTGGTAGGCCGCCTGCATCTGCTCCCGCAGGGCTTCCATCAACTGCTTGGCCTTTTCCATGTCCCCGGCTTTCAGGGCTTCCATGATTTGTTGCTTCAACTCTTCGATGAGGTCGGTAGACTCCTGCATGGCCTCGTTGTTCATGAACTCTTGCATGTTCTGGTCCATCTCACGGGCGGCCTTCATCATCATCTCGTTGAAGTCCTTCATGAGCTGGTCCATGAGCTTGTTGAACATCTTGAGCAGTTCTTCCTCTTCCATGTTCTCCGCGTTTTCCAGTAACTCTTCCATCTGGTCCATTTCTTCCTGGAGCTTGTTGTTCTGGCGTTCCAGTTCGAAGATGGCCCACATCTTCAGTTGCAGCAGCAATTCGTAGGTCAGGTCCTCCACCCTGATCTCTTCTGTACGGTGGGCGTTGACCAGCTTGCGGTAGGAATTGTTCTGCTCGCGGTATTGGATGTTGGAAAACAGCAGACCCATTTCCGAACGCGCCCGCGCCTGCTTGGACACGCCGTTGCGGAACTGGTAGAGGAAATTCTGGTCCAAGCGGGTCAGGTTGGGGGTCTCGCGCACCTTGGAAATGAGCGTATTGGTCAAGGTCAGCGAGCGGTAGAGTCCGTTGGAGATCTGTTTGCCCATGATCTCCGCGTCCTTCAAGTTCCCGGCATCCACCACACGGGCGAACATGGTTTCCAGGTTGTCGCCCAGGGTGTGGGTCATGGTGTCCAGCAGCTCACGCGCCAGCTGCATGAACTCCTCGTATTTCTTTTCGGGGCTTTCCAGTTCGTAGGTCAGGGTGCCGGAAATACCCACTCCGGGTCCGTTGATGGGGTTGTTGTCCTTGGCTTCCAAATAGATGCTGAAACGGTCGGCGTCGCCCAACTCGAAATCGGACAGGTACCACTGGTTCTTGGCAATGAAGTGTTTCTTGCGGTTGCTCGGCACGGTGATCGGGATACGCCGCGTGCCGCCGTCCCAATTGACCACCGCTTCCAGTTCTTTGATGCCGAAGTCGTCGCGCACCTCGGTTTCGATGATCAAGGGGTCCATGACGTTGATGGGGCCTTCCGGGGTGTAGCCGCGCAGTTGCACCTCGGGGATGGTGTCCTGCTTGACCTCGAAAATGAAAGGACTGGTGCGACCGCTGCCGGAGCCTTCGGCCAACAGGAAGCGCAGCTCGGTTTTTTCCAGCAGCAGGAACTCATGACTCGCCACGGCCTCCTCGTCCACGCGCAGGGGAACGGGCTCCTGCTCGTTATTGGACAGATACAGATCGGACGTGCCCTTGGGCAGTTGCACGCGGAAGCGGATCTTGCTGCCGGGGTAGGCGGAGAAATTACCGGACTTCAGGGGCAGGGTACGGCCGGGAACCTGGGTGTATTCGGGCTCGAAGATGGTGATGGAGCCCTCGGAAAGGTCCAGGTGGGTTTGGCCGAAGCTCATTTTGGGATTGTAGAACTTGTCGCGCAGGTCTGTTTCGAAGCCGAGCCACATGGTCAGCGCGGCGGCAACGGCGACCACGGCATAGCGGCCCCAGGGGCGCGAGGGACGGTCGTGTACGTAAATCTGGTGCAGACGTTCGTTGACCTGGTTCAGATAGGGTTCGTGGAAGGAGCTTTTCGTATGGTCGGCGCGACCGTCGAGGAAGTCCAGGCCGGTGCGCACCGACAGTTGTAACTCGGGATGCTGGTGCTCCAGGAAACGGGCCACATGGCGCGGATCGCGTAACTGCCACCATTGAAAAGGGATCGCTACCAATAAGGCCAGAACGACCAGGGCCGGCACGACAAACAGCCCGGTCCAGGTCAGAGACATGCTCTTGATGACCAGGATGGAAATGAAATACAGGGTAAGGTAGGCCGTTATTGCCGACAGGGCCATGGAGAACAACTTGAACATCCGTTGGCGCAAAATCTTGTGACCGGAGCGAACCAGGAATTGTTGAACGGGATGCATGGCGACCTCTCTAAGCCAGGTGGCTGGAACGACGGACGGCCCACTCGATCGCCACAATGAGGATCATGAGGGGCAGACACCAAATCCAGTTTCTTAACTTCAAACGTTGGGTTTCCACAATAGTTTTTTCCTGGACCTTACCCCAGGCCAGTGATTCCGGTCGGAAATCATCGGCGGAGGCGGCGAATCTTGCCGAGGAAAGCGTCGAAAGACGCTGAAGCGTTTCGGGGACAAGATCCAGGTTGCGAAGTTCATCCTGGGACCCGCCCAGGAACACCGTATTGGCCCTGGAGAGCGTTTTCCAGGGTTCCTCGGCCAGCTCGATCCGATAATAACCGGGTCGGTCCGCGGTATAGCGAACTTGAGCCGCGCCCTTCAGGTCGGTGGACAAAGCCAGTGTTGCGGGGTCGCTCTTACCGTCCAGGGGGGTGACGATAATTTGCGTGTCCTTGGATTTTGCGGGGTTGTAGCTTTTATCGCGCAGCAGCACGTCCATATCCACCGAAAGCGGGTCGGCGGTCGTTTTGGTAGCCGTGATGCGCACCTGGTTCAGGGCCGGGTCCTGAATGACCCACTTGATGGCCTGATCCCAGAAATCGTAATAGGCGTCGCCGGTCTTTCCCCCGGCCAGGGCGTCGCGCCGCCACTTCCAACTGGAACTGGTATTCAGGAACAAGACGCGGCCGTTGCCGGGTTCACCCACGGCCAGGAGCGGTTTGTTGTTTTCGTCCTGAATCAGGATGTCGGCGCCTTTGCCGACCGTCAACGACTGCATGGCGCCCGAGTAGACCTGGAACTCGGGATCGTAGGCTCGCAGGATGGGGTGCTTCAGGCCCTTGTCGGTCAATTGCCCCTCGTACAACTGCTCGTCGTAGGCCAGCCGGTGGATGGGCGGCACCAGCGGCAGGATGTCGGCCAGCGGGGTGAGGCCCAGACTGGGGCCGCCGGCGGTGCGCGGACCGCCCACTACCACGAAACCGCCGCGGTGTTCGGTGACGAACTCCTTGATCTTGCGGTTCAGGCGGCGGGCCTGGTAACTGTCGCTGAAATAGGTGCCGGCATCGAAATCGTGAAAGAAGACCACGTCGAAACCGAACAGCTGACGGTCGAAGATTTCCTCGGTGGGAAAGGGCACCAGCGCCATTTCGTCATGGGGAATCATGCGGTTGTCCACGCCCTGTTGCAGGTGGGTGCGGGTGCGCATGATGTAGAAGGCGGTCAGGTCTACCAGCGGATGACGCTCGAACATGTCGCGCAGACCGTGCAGGTCCCAGGTGATGGACCCGGCGATGTGCAGCACGTTGATCTTGTCGCGGCCGATATCGATCAACACCTGTTGACGGTTGTTCTCGGTGTTGCTCTCCAGGTGGTGGGGCGGGACATATACCGAATAAAGGTGTTCGCCCTGTTGTTCGGGGTAGATCTCGAATTCCACCGTACCGAAACCCTGGTCGTCCAGCACCAGGTCCTTGATGTTGATGACCTTGTCGTCCTGCAGAAGCTGTACCTGCGTCTCGTGTTTGTCCAGGTTGCGCACGATTACCGTGGCGCGGATGCGCAACGGAGCGCGCACGAAGGAGAAGCCGGGTGCGTCGATGGAGTGAATGGCCACCTCGGGACCGGACAGTTTGCTGCCGATGAGCACGGTGTTGACGGGCGGCGCACCGAGCCGCTCCAGCCAGCGGCCGGTGTCTTCCGAGGACATCTGGCTCAGACGGCCCAGGTCGTGACCGTCGGACAGCAGCAGGACGGAAGTGTAATCACCGTACTCGCTGAACAGCCGTGAGAAGGAGGTGTGAAAATCGGTTTTGTTGCCCGACAGTTTGCGGGGCCGGGTTTGGCGACCCAGCGGTTCCGACAGGCTTTGGTCCAACTCGAAGACGTCGAATTGCACGTCCTCGGGGATGCGGGCCACGGTTTCATAAGCTTTTTCGTAACGGGAGATGCCCTCATCGTTATCCGCGCCCATGCTGCCGGAACGGTCCACCACCACGGCCAGGCGCTTTTCCTGGGGCGCGGTGGTGCTGCGGGTGAGGGTGGGATGATGCAGGAGCAGCAGGCCCAAACCCAGCAACAGGAAACGCAGGACGCCCACCAGAACCCGAACTTTGGGCGTTTGGTGCCTGGTGGCATACACCGAGTAACCGAACACGGCCAGGGTGACCAGAACAACCGCCGCCTCCATCCAGAGCGGCCCGATGGCTTCCAATTGGATATCGGGTAGGTTCATAGACGGCGTCTCCGTTCGATGATCGGCGGGAAGGCTCGATCCTTTTTATAGTTGATGGTGAGGGCGTAATAGGTCAGGTTGATGCCCAGGCGGAAGCAGAGCTCGCGCCGCAAACCGCCGCCTAACTCCATGTTGTGCGTCCAGTTGCCCAGTTGGTCGGCTTCCATGGCGCCCAACAGGTCGTTGTGCGAATAGAAAACGTTGGTGCGCTTGCCCATGTTCCAACCTTCCAGATAATCTTTCTTGTTCAGGCGGCCGCGCGGCTTTTTGAGCAGGTAGTAGCTCTGGTAGACGGCGTGGTCGGGCGGTATGATCGCGGGCACGGGCTGTTCCGGGTAGACCTTTTTCATAAAGGCCACGGCCGACTTGTAGAAGGCGTCGTCGCCCTTGGGACTGTGATCGTCGATCAGCATGACGCCCCCGCCGCCCAGCACGATGCGCAGCAGGCCCGCTTCCTCGGGCGTGGGGGCCGGGACGGCGCCTCGGCCCGCGAGCAGCAGGAAGGGGGAATTGACGCGCGCTACATCTTTCAAGGCCGTGGTGGCGTAGCGGCTCTCGATGGGGATGTTACAGCGCTTCTGTACCTCGAAGCTCAGCTTGATCAGGGCGCGCGTGCGCTGGGACCATTGCTGCCCCACCTTCAGCATGCAGTATTGGAACCGGCTTGATTGCTTGTCGGCGAGTAAGCTCGGGGCCGCGAAAAGCCCGGGCAGGGTTGCCAGAAAGGTTCTACGTTCCATCAGCGAGACCCCCATTTATCCGTCACCCGCGCCGCGATGAGCGTTTCCACCAGTACCGCCAGAAACAACCAGATTTGAACGGACGGCGCCAGATCGGAGCGCAGGTAGGAGCGGAAACCAAGCTCTTCCAAAGGATTGTCGCCGGCCTGCGTTTCGTCTGTCGTAGCAAATCCGCGAAAGTCCAGTTCGCTTTCATCCATGACCACCTGCACGAACTGGTTGCGATTTCGAATCTGACGGGTGTAGATGCCGGGCTTCGGACCGGCCACGTCCAGGCCCCTGAAGGGCGCGTTGACATGTTTCAGGTTCAACTGGTCCACCAAACCCTGTTCCAGGACCTGGTTGGTGGTCAGGGTCTGGTAGCTGTTGGAACTGTCTCGCGAGGCCAGCCAATTGGCGGTCTGGCGAACGAACGGCACGAAGCCGAACTCCAGCGGGAAGTTGTTCCAATCGATATCCATGCTGGAAGTCCACACCATCAAACGGCCGGGCCTGAGGTCGCGAGCCAGCAGGACCGGGCTGCCGTTGGGCAGAGCCAGGGGGACGTCGTACCCGGCGCGTCCCAGACTGAGCACGCGCACCTGCTCGATGGCGACATCGCGTAGATAGGTCCGCCACTCGTATTCCTCGATGGGGTAGAACATGGGATGGTCGAAATCCTTGAGGTCTACCGGCGCGGGGTTCGGCAGCCTGGCGGTTTCCCACATTTCCAGGTCGTAATTCCCCAGAAACTTGTTCCAGCGCTCGAAGTCCATGCGCTCGCCCATGCCCACGAACAGGCCCTTGCCTTTTTTCAGGGCGTCATCCAGCAACAGGTCCACGGGTACTTCCACGTTCAGCATAAAGATGACGTCGGCCTGATCCACCAGGCTCCTGGTAAGACCCGACGGTGTGACCACATCCAGCTTGTAACCGTAGCGCTCGGCCTCATCGGCGCCGAAGGCGTTGCGCAGGAAGAAGCTCTCGTTGCGCATGGTGTCGGGATGGGTATCGCCGTCGACGACCAGGACGTGTACGGACCGATTGGCGCGGGGCGCGTAGACCACCTGGTTGTCCAGGTCGAAATTATCGGACGGGATGGAAATGTCCAGGGTAGGCGGTACGGGTTCGCCCAGGCCGAAATAATGAGAGGCGCGTCCGCCCTCGACCACCCGGATCTGCTGGCGCAACAGGGCGCCGCGTCCGCCGTTCACCGCCAGCGACAGTTCCGCGGGATCGGGGTTGCTGTTCATCAAGGCGACCTCGATGGAATTGGCATCGCCCGGCGCCTGGGTGACCGATGAAATGGCCACGTTTTCGAAATCCTCTTCGGGCCGCATGGAGTGGTAGATGACGTCGGCCTTCTCGGGTTTGGTAGCGGGCAGTTCCCTCCACGCGGTACGGCTGCCGTCGGTGTAGATGCGAATGGTGGCGCCTTCCAGGCCCTCGGCTTCGATGAGGTTGAGCGCCTCGGCATAGGCCGCGTCCAGGGTTACCGCGTAGGTAGTCGCCTTGATCTGGTCCAGATAGTCGCGAATCTGCCGGGCGGTTTCCAGGCGCAGCAGGCTTTTGGGAGCGCTTGCGGGCAGAATGCGCGTCATGACGCCGGAGGAGCGCGCGCGCAGGACCTCTCCAAGTTGATCCACCGCGTTTTCGAAGAACCGCGAGCCGTCCTCGTCAGAGGCCATCATGGAAATGGAATCGTCCAATAATACGATCAGGGGCCGGCCCGTATCACCGCCGCCGCCCGTGGAACGGTTGTCGATATAGGGGCGGGCAAACAGGAAGGCCAGCAGGCAAATGATACCGATGCGGAAGAGCATCAGCATCAGTTGCTCGGCATGGAACCGCCGCTTTTTTTTCTTTTGGGCCTTGAGGAGAAAGTCGATCGCCGGGAACCGAAACGATTCGGCCCTGGGCTTGTGCCGCATGTGCAGGTAGATGGGCACGGCCAGAGCCGCGAGGCCGATGAGGGCAAGTGGGGCGAGAAAGGATACGTTCAACAGGTTCATAAGCGGCTCAGTACATCTTGCGGAGTTTTTGGGCCCGCATGGGACCGTTCAGGCAACGGGCAATGACCCGGTCCGGAGCTTCATCGATGCGGACCTGCTGGAAGTCGATGCCTATTTTGCGCATGGCGCCTTTCAGTCGGTCCTGGTGTTCCTTAAGCGCTTCCAGGTAGAGGTTGCGGATGGAGCGGCTGTCGGCAACCAGGAAACGCTGGTCCTCCATGGACTCGAAACGGTAGAAGCGGGTGAAGGGGAAGTCCAATTCGTCCGGGTGTAGTAGTTGGAAGACGATCAGGTCATGCCCGTGGCTCTTGAGGATGCGAATCTTGGGCAGCAATTCGTCCAGGTCGACCAGGAAATCGGAGAACAGCACGATCAGGCTGCGGTGATTGACCCGATCCTGGGTGAATTTCAGTAACGTAAGGATGTCGTGGTCGCCTTTGGGCTTGCAGTTGTCGATGGTCTTGAGAATCTGCTGCAGATAGGCGGTCTGGGTGCGAGGGGGCAGGAAGGTAATCTCGGGCCCGTCGTTGGCGGTCAGGGAAATGGCGTCGGCCTGCTGCACCAGGACATAGGCCAGACCGCCGGCCAACATGGAGGCATAGTCGAACTTGCTGATACCGTCCTGGCCCGCGTAGTCCATGGAGCCGGAGCCATCCAGCAATAAAAACGAGCGCAGGTTTGTAGTGACCTCGAACTGCTTGACATGGTAGTGGTCGGTACGGGCAAACAGCCGCCAGTCGATATAGCGCAACTCATCGCCGGGGGAGTAACTGCGGTGCTGCGCAAACTCGATGGCGCCGCCGCGAAAGGGCGAAACATGCTCGCCGACCTGGGCGCCCTCCACCACGGTGCGGGCGCGAACCAACAGGTTTTTGATGCCCATGAGAACCTTGGGACTTAGGTTGGCGAGTTTGTTGGTGGTTGTTGTCAATCCGTAGACTCCTAACCGACACGCATGTTTATTTTAGCAAGAATCAAGCCGTTGGTATCCAGTGAACGGTTGCCGCGCCGTTCATCGGGTCCATCCGATCAAGCGGCTTGGAACGGTCGGCGAGGGTACGTCATTATGACGCCTTCATACGAAAATATGAATTGAAAACCGCGCGCCCAAACTGCCCGCCCGGGGCCTTTGTCTTTTTAATCGGTTCAGAAACCGAAAAGTCCGAAGAGCCGCCTTAATTTTACAAGAATTTACGGCGGCCGTGTGAACACAGTTTCATGTCGTATCAGCGATCACTTATGGTGCAGAAGGTGGACACTTCACAGAACCGTACCGGTTCACCCGCTTGTCACCCGCAGCATTCGGTCGCCTGGTCTCTGTCTTCTTTTACCCCGAAGGGTGTTTTGTATGGCCGGCCCCAGGTTGGTCGCGATGACCCCGTCATCGCGGCCTACCTGGGGTAGCTGCCCCCTTATTCTTCATAATCAGGCCTTGCCTTATCGCGTTCATCTCATCCTTGGAGGCGGTCGAGCTCAATGTGTAGTGGTACGCGTGAGAACCATACTCCTCAACGATGTAGGCAAGCATCACCTTACGTCCATGAGTCGTCAGACCTTCCAACAAATGGGCAGCCCACCAAAAACAGGCCTTGTCTAAAACGCGTTTGTTTTCTCGGACAAAATCTGCAATGTCAACATCTGAAATACTTTCCAAGTCCAGAGGTTCTTTGCCAAGCCACCGGCCGAACCGGGTTTCTTCTTTAAGGTACTCTTGCGCTTTCTTATTTGTTTTTGAGTTGACATCAAACCCCTGAGGTATCAATTCAGCCAGAAGCGTTTTATCTTCCGGGTTTAGTCCCCTTTGCCTGAGGTCATGAAGAATTCGACTTCGGGATTCCGGATATTGTGCAAATTCAATCGACATGATGACCATTTCATTGGGTAGGTTGAAGAACAGGTAAGCATGTTCCCCGGTTAGTTTGACACCGTTCTCTGTCCTGATGATCTTAGAACCGGTTTTGGCCAGGTACGATATATCATCATGAAGCAGGGTCTCTTTCACCCGTTTTTGTCTTACCCCGAAGGCTTGAATGATCCCTTTTAAATCAGCTTGCCGAGCAATTGCCTCCAATTCTCTTTCATTCTCCAAAACCAACGTACTGATACTCGGTTTCCGGTCACCTGCCTGAAAAGGAGACAATCCCCAAAGTAGTAAGAACACATAGTGAATAAGCATAGTGCCGTTTCCTTTCTTGAGATGAACATGAAGAGATAACCCAGCTAATATGTGTTCAGCTTCAATGAGAGTCAAGATAAAAGATCCAAAAGGAAATGGGACGAAGGCTATGGTGAGTTTATCGAATTACAATAGTTTACGGATATGCAAGGCGTTGTCGGACAAGAGATTAGCCCGGCGTCTTTTACCGGCTCTCACCAACTGCTCCGCGATTTTGCACAAGCGCCGGGTAAACCTCATGGCGCACTTAAACATCATCGAGAATCACTCACCAATCCGATCTGCCTGGTTTTTATTCTTCAGCTCACTCAGGCTCATCCAACCTTCGGTGCTATCCAATCTGCAATTCAGCTCAAGCCGGTAGACCGGGTCACGTTTTGCACGAAGAATCGCGAGATAAGCTTCCGGCCGATCCTGCTCCTCCGGCGTACGGTTTTCAATTTCTTTTTTCAAATCAACTCCATGTGTTAGAGAAATTCCATTCAGTAGCCCACCACGTGGATGACTTCCCGGTAGATGCAATTGACCGGTATGACATCATCATGCATGCGATTTCATCACGCCCCCGCTCGATCGATATATAATGACAGCAATATCATAACGAAGGCCGCCCGATGGACATCTTCGCCTCGATTGCCCTCAACGTCGCTTCCAACCTGATCACCCCCGACCTCAAGCGGGAAGCACCGGATTTTCAGCCGAAATTACAGCAGGCGGTCCGGCAGGCGCTCGAGCAGTTGGACGACATCCCCGAAATATTTCGGGAACTGCTGCTGAAAGAGCAATCGTATCTGGTGACCTTCCTTTTTACGCGCATCGTGCGGGGTGAATCCCTGGATGAAGCCGCGATCGATGAACAGGTCGCTGCATTGACGCAAGGCCTGGGCGCCGGCATCCGCCCTGAATACCAGGATGAACTTCAAGCTCTGACCAAAGCGTTCTATCAAAACCTTCGAGAGGCCCTTGCCGAACGGCACCCCGCTGCTGAAATCCTTATCCGAATGCAGGAATTCAAGGATATTCTGCAAACACACCCCACCGCGCCGGTTTCATGGACGCCTCGCCCGCCTCCCAAGCCGGGGGTCATTCCCGATTACGGGCTGCTTCACCCCCACTCATACATGCCCTTTGCCATCAATGCCAACTTCGTGGGGCGCGCTGACGATCTTCTGTGGCTGCATCGCTGCTTGAAGAAAAACTCATCCATTGCCGTCGGCCAGGTGGTCAATGCCTCGGGGCTCGGGGGGATTGGGAAAACCCAGTTGGCCGTGGAGTATGTCCATCGATTCGGTCCGTGTTTTCCCAACGGTGTTTTCTGGCTGAATTTCAGCGACCCGGAAGTGGTGCCCTCCGAGATATCGCGTGTAGGCCGCAATATGGACCTTCATCCGCGTTATCTCGACCTACCCTTGGATCAGCAGGTTTCCACGACCCTGAAGGCATGGCGACAGGGGACGCGCCTGTTGGTTTTCGATAACTGCGAGGATGAAACCCTGTTCCAACGATGGCGGCCCGGCGGCAGCGATTGCCGCATTTTGCTCACCAGCCGTCGGCAGCGCTGGAGTCAGAGCACGGGTATTCAACGGCTTGCCTTGGGACTGTTGGAACGGCCCCAAAGCGTCGAACTCCTCGCGAAACTGTGCCCGGGATTGGACGCGGTCGTCGCCGATCGCATCGCCGGGGAATTGGGGGATTTGCCCCTTGCGCTTCATCTTGCGGGTTCTTATCTCCATCATTTTCGCGACCTGACCGCCCCGGAGGCATACCTTGCCGAATTGGAGCAAAGTTCGGTCGACCACGCCTCCCTGGAGGGCAAGGGGACCTTCGACAAACCGACAGACCACGACATGCATTTGGCCCGAACCTTTCGCGTCAGTTTTGAAGAATTGAACGGGCTGAACGGGGCTGCAGCCCGCGCACTCCTCACACGAGCAGCTTGCCTGGCCCCGGGCGAGCCGATCGATCGGGCGATGTTACTGTCGTTGACAGGCGAACCGACACCGGAACTGGTCGAGGGTTTAACCCTGCTTGTCGATTTGGGATTGTTGGAGCCCGCCGAGGGTAAATTGATTCTGCATCGGCTGCTCGCTGCCTTCGTGATCCATGAGACGCCGGACCTTGAACAACGACGAGAAGAGATTGGTTCCCGGATCGTCGTTTTTGCCCACAAGATCAATGAGCATGGGATACCCGGGCGCATGTCCGATACGTTGCCCCACCTTTCCTACCTCGCCGACATCAGCGAAAACACAGGATTGGCATGTTATGCCGATCTTGCTCACGAATTAGGTCATTATTTCCAATTGTCCGGTAACTTTCAAACCGCCAAGAAATATTTGAGGGCGGCCCTTGCCTCTGATCGAAAAAGCTATGAACTCGGCCACCCTAAAATCGCGGCGCGTCAATCCAACCTGGCTCTGGTGCTTCAAGATTTTGGTGAGTTCTGGGAGGCGCGCGGCCTGCTGCGGGCGGCGCGGGACCTGCTGCGCGCGGCCCTTGTCTCTGATCAACAAAGCTATGAACCCGGCCACCCCGATATCGCGAAGCGTCAATCCAACCTGGCTATGGTGTTGAAAGATTTGGGCGAGCTAAGCGAAGCGCGGGACCTGCTGCGCGCGGCCCTTGCCTCTGACCGAAAAAGTTATGGATCTGGCCACCCCGATATCGCGACGCGTCAATCCAACCTGGCAATGGTGCTGAAGGATTTGGGCGAACTGACCGAGGCGCGGAACCTGCTGCGCGCGTCCCTTGCCTCTGATCAACAAAGCTATGAACCCGGCCACCCCAACATCGCGAGGGGTCAATCCAACCTGGCTGTGGTGCTGAGGGGTTTGGGGGAACTGAGCGAGGCGCGGGACCTGCTGCGTGCGGCCCTTGCCTCTGATCAGCAAAGCTATGAACCCGGCCACCCCACCATCGCGAGTGGGCAATCCAACCTGGCTATGGTACTTCAGGATTTGGGCGAGCTGAGCGAGGCGCGGGACCTGCTGCGCGCGGCCCTTGCCTCTGATCAAAAAAGCTATGAACCCGGCCACCCCAACATCGCGACTCGTAAATCCAACTTGGCAATGGTGCTGAAGGATTTGGGCGAGTTGAGCGAGGCGCGGGACCTGCTGCGCGCGGCCCTTGTCTCGAATCAAAACAGCTATAAACCCAGTCACCCTAACATCGCGAAGCGTCAATCCAACCTGGCAATGGTGCTGAAGGATTTGGGCGAGTTGAGCGAGGCACGGAACTTGTTGGAACATGCTCTGTGGAGCTTTCGCAATATCTACGGCCCGGACCATATGTATAGCCGCATCGTCCAACACAACCTCGATAATCTGGGGGATGCCGGCCAGTGAGGATCATTGCGAACTCTCGACTGCTCTTCATCGTTCTCACTCCTTGTGCATACGCGACGTCGCCGGCGGGCACGGCCGATTGAAAACGAAGTCTTTTAGGGCCTTGTGGTAAGCGGCTTGTTTTGCTGGTGTTCACCGTGACCGATAACCGGTGCGCGACTCTATGCGCGAGCCGGGGTTTTGGGCGGGAAAGAGTTTCTAATTACTTGGTTTGCTTGACTTACCTAGGCATGCGAGAGGCCGGCAGCAAGGTTCAACGATGCTTTGGCGCCACATTTTGTGGTTTTGCTAATAGGATGGGACCTCGCTTGGATACAAATACAACATGGGGCGGGGATGCGGCGGGTGAACCATCATGGTCCCGGATGGAATGGTGGCAAAGACGGCGCTTTTTTCGTGTTTAAATAGATGCCGGCACCTAATACCGGAATTGAGGAGGACGTCAAATGAAGAGGTTGTTTGTCATACTATGTCTTTTTGGAATAACGCTGCCGGTGACCACTACGAGTCTAACCGCATCACTTCCAAGAGAGCGTAGCGCGGAAACATTTTGCACCGGGCTCTTCGGCACCTGCGATATTCCACCTACCGCCTCAGGGTTGTATCGCGGTAACTGACAAAGTCGATGGGTCAAAAATCCATGCGTTAACGCCATCAGTGCCACCTAAAACTTTTCCCTCACGACACCAACCAGCGATGGAAACTTCTCGAATCACCGTGCCTGCCGACGTCAACTTGGAAATCCGGGAATGGGCCCCGTTACATTTTTGCCCGCCGTTGCTTTGGTCCTCCAACGCCGGCCAAACCAACCTACAATTGACGGTTGACCGGAAACTTTGAGGGCATTGAAAAGAATCCCAGAACCAATATGTTATTCTGTGGAACACTTAAATCTTGTGTCCAAGGACGTGACTATGACAATCAAGACCGGAGCAAACGCGGGTAATGGCCTTTTCCACCGACGGACCCGCCGCCGAAACAAGTAAAAGCCGGTGATTAAAATCAATCTCAATTGGGAGAACCGGCTCTATCTTTGGTTTATGCTGGTTCCCCTCATCGCGGGGGTATCGGCTGCATGGTTCACCCCGCCATTCAACAACCCACCACGTGGATGGTTTTGCCCTGATGCGTTTCCTCTTCCCAGGTGATCTTCTGCTCCCAATCCTTCTCCGGGTCGCGGTTAAAAAGGAGGAGCCAACCTTCGTCCAGGTCCAGTGTCTTCAGGTAGCCCGCCAACTGCTCCAAGCCCTGTTCGCGGGTGTTCGGTCGGTATTGGATTTTCAGTTCAAGGGCATAGCGGTGTTCGCCCATGGAGATGCATAAATCGGTGCGGCCCCGGCCCGCCGAGTATTCCCGGTCGATGCGCCCGCCGCCGTTGATGATGCGTTGCAGGAAGGCTTGTAAGATCAGGTGCGGCGCTGCTTCTTTGTAGTCGTATTTTTCGACCCAGATATCGCTGTTCTCCCGCCAGAACTGTTGGAAGGCTTTCAACAGCGCGGTCATATCGATGCGGCCGTTTTCTATGAAACGGCCGGCCAGGGAGGTTGGCAACTGATATTGACTGTTGTAGGTCAGGGCGCGAACGATGACTTCCCGGTAGATGCGATTGGCCGGCATGACATCGCCCTTGTTTTTGACCAGGAGACCCAGGTCGAAGATGTAGG
>JASJCB010000241.1 GCA_030066195.1 Acidobacteriota bacterium | reverse complement strand
GTGGACAGCACAGACGGCCGCACCCTGATCATCGAGGTCAAAAAACACCGGGAGCCCGTCGGCAGCGACATCATCACCACCCTGGCCGAACGCGCGGCCGGTTTCGCAAAGGAAAACCCGGATCGCATCGTGCAGCCCTGCATCCTGGCCACCGGCGGTTTCCGGGAGGATGCGCTGGACGCCTGCAAAGACAAAATCGGCACCGCCACGACCATCGACTACGTCCACAAATCCTGGTCCACGCCCGCTTGATCGACCGATGAACGCAAAAAAATCAATGCCCGATTTTAAAGTATGAATGGTCCTGAGCGCTTTATTACATCGTGGGAGCAAGCCGCCTCGCCTAGCCTGGAGGGCGATTCTCGGCTTACAGGCACGCAGGATGCGTGCGCGCCCAGGATTCTCGCATCACCCAAAGGTCTTGCGAATCGAACGCGGCATGTCCGGCGATTTGGTTGTATAATGCTGCTGGATCTTTCCCACGGGAGCTTGTATCATGCCTGTTCGTCATATGCCGAATGGCGGTCGTAACCTCAGCGAAGCCTCCATTCTTTTCGAGGATCGCCGGGTCGATGTGGGCAGCGGCGCCACCATCATGGATCTGATAAGCCCCGATCGGATCCGGCGGGAAGATATCGTCGCGGCCATGATGAACCATCACCTGGTTTCGCTGCACACCCCGCTGATGCGCCAGTCCAAAATATCCCCGGTCACCGCCTATGATCCCGACGGCCAGGCGGTGGTGAAACGGACCGTGGCCCATATGATGCACAGTTTGCTCACCGAACACTTTCCACAAATGACCTTTGTGGTGGGTCAATCCCTGCTGGGCGGATACTATTACGAGATCTACAAGGACGGCCGGCCCGCCGACGATCTGGAGGATCTGGCCGAATTCCTGACCAGGGCCCTGAGCGAGTTGTCGTCTAAAAGCGTTCCGTTTACCTATCACAATGTTCACGTGGGCGACGCCCTGGAGATGGTCACCGACCTGGACGGCGCCAAGCGCAAGTTATTGGACACCTGGCCGGCCTTGCTGGTACCCCTGGTTACCCTGGGCAAATTCACCGATATTCCGCATGGACCCTATGGACCGGACACCTCCATCGGTAAAACCGCGCGCGTGATTCCCTATCCGCCGGGCCTGGTCCTGCAGTTCCACACCTCAGAGGAAGCCGCGCAACGCAAGGTCTCCAAGCTGTGGGCCTGCTACCGCGAGACCCGCGATTGGAACCAGTTGGTGAACATCCCCTCGGTGGGCCATCTGAACGAGGCCATCCTTCAGGACCGCATCGACGACGTGATCCGCGTGGCGGAGGCCCTTCATGAGAAAAAGATCGTGGATATCGTCGACGATATCACTGAGCGCAGGCAAGGCGTCCGCGCGGTATGCGTGGCGGGTCCGTCCTCCGCGGGAAAATCGACTTTCGTGCGCAGACTGTCGGTACAGCTGCGCGTACGCGGCATCGAACCGGTGATCCTGGGTCTGGATGACTATTACCTGGACCGCGATAAATGTCCGCGAGATGAAGAGGGCGAGCTCGATTTCGAAGCCCTGGAAGCCCTTGACCTGCAGATGATCAACGATCACCTGGCCGCTTTACTGCGCGGCGATGAGGTTTACCTGCCCCGTTTCAATTTCGCCACCGGCAAATCGAGCATTCCCACCAACCGCCCGTCCATTCGCCTGGGCGCCAACCAGATCCTGCTGCTGGAGGGCATCCACGGCCTGCACCCTGAACTCACCCGCTCGATTCCGCGGGACACGGTCTACAAGGTTTTCATCAACGCCCTGACCCAGTTGGTGATCGACGGCCACAACCGCATCTTCACGGCGGACACGCGCCTGATCCGCCGTATCATCCGCGACCGCCAATACCGCCACACCAAAACGGCCGATACCATTGCCCGTTGGCCGTCGGTGCGCCGGGGAGAGCGCCGCCACATCTTCCCCAACCAGGAAGAGGCGGAGATCATGTTCAACAGCACGCTGGTCTACGAACATGCGGTCCTGAAAACCTATGCCACGCGTTACCTGCTGGAGGTTCCCCGAGACCATCCCTCACGAGCGGAGGCTTATCGTCTGTCGGGCTTCCTGGATCTATTCGTCCCCATCCTGCCCAACGCGGTGCCGGGCAATAGTGTGCTGAGAGAATTCATCGGCGACAGTCATTTGGATTACTGATCCACCCTGAAAAGAAACGGGTCAACCGATCCTTAGTGCGATTTCGCCGGGATGTAGAAGAGTTGTGATATGTCGGAATCGTCGCAAGAGTAGCGTGAAAAAGCCCGGGCATGGAACGGTCCAAAGCTGGGACCAGGATGATCGAGGTTCTCAACAAGTGCTTACCGGCACGGCCCGGGTTTATTCGCGCCGGAGGGACGAAGTGCCTGGAGTTTCAAGAGATTTCGCCCGAAGGCGGGTTGTTCGAAAGTTCTTACACGCTTGCCTTCGGAAGCCGGGATGATGCTCGCGTTTACTTATTTCCCATCCGACGCGAGCAAACCCGGGACATGCCCGTAAGCACCCGTTCATAACCGCCGCCGTCCCGGTTCCGACCGTGATCGTTCCGTCCCCGGGCTTCCTCACGCTACCTGGCAACAAACGGGGCGACTTTTTCCATGAACCAGCGCATGTTTTGTTTGACTTCCTCGCTGTTGTGGTTGGAGAAGTCGAACCACAGCATCAGGCGGTCTCCCCGGTTGTAGCGTTCCTGCATTTGCGCGCGGACGACTTCCGGGCTGCCTACCAGGGCGTTGTCCACCGCATGGGCGATGCGGCCCGTGTCGATGGTTCCCTGTAATGCCTTCCAATAGTTTTCCAGGGCGTTGTTGGCGCGTTTGGCGGCGCGTTCGTTCTTTTCCGCTTCGCTTGCGCCCGGGGAATCGTCCACGAAGACCAGGACCGTTCGCGGCATGTACTCGCGTTTCCAGGGGCCCCCGTCCGGGTGGAAGCTTTTCTTCATGCGTTCGTGCGTTTCTTCGATCTGTTTGCCCGGCGTAATCGACAGGTTGAACACGCCCACCGGTAAAAACGTATTCGCCCAGTCCTGGCCTTCCGCGTCGTGGCAGCCCACCGTCAGCCACAGCAGTTCGCGGCGGATGTCGAAGGGAATCACG
This sequence comes from Acidobacteriota bacterium, assembly GCA_030066195.1. Taxonomy (GTDB): domain Bacteria; phylum Acidobacteriota; class Holophagae; order Acanthopleuribacterales; family Acanthopleuribacteraceae; genus JASJCB01. The sequence continues at coordinate 15,139 of JASJCB010000241.1, read as the reverse complement.
CCGATCTTCCGGAACTGCCAGAACTTGGGCACCACAATGGTATCCGTGGGTTGACCGTAGGCGTTCAAAACCTTCTCCCAGTCCTCGTCCGAGCGGAAATCCTTGCGCTCCAGGTATTTTTCCGTGATCTCGTCCGAGGAGAAGATATCGCCGCGTATCAGACGCAGGAAGATCTCGGTCGCTTGCTGGAAGACCTTCGACTTCATCACCGGCCAGGCCGCCTTTTGCCAGTCGTTTTGCGGGAAGACGCCGTAGGGATGGTTCGAGAAGGGGAAGCGGCCCGCCGCGAAACCTATTTGCAGGCGACGCTTCTCATTGGAATCCAGACCATGCAGGGCCAGCGCGGTGCGCAGCGATTCGGCGCGGGCGATGGGGCCGCCGTTGCACTGGATGTTGAGGATGGCGGAGCCCACATCCATGTTTTTGGTCATGGCGAAGATCTTGTGCGCCATCTGAAAGACATCCGTATTCAGGCCGATCTCACCCTTGAACTCGGGGATCACGGCGCCCGGGTTCTGCTTTTGGATCTGACAGGAGAGGTGCGTCTCCGCCAGCCAGGCGCAACCGAAGCCAAGCTCATCGGCCAGAGCCAGTTGATCGAAGAAGTTTTGGAACATCACGGTTTCCGTAGGTATGTAGCCGTCCACTTCGGTCTGACAGATGGAAAAGAAAATATCGAATTGCATGATCACCTCGCCTGTTCAAGCGGCAAACATTAAAGGCAGCCGGTACGCCCCCCGTCCACGGGCAGGTTGATACCGTTGATATAGCCGGCGGCGGGCGAAGCCAGGAACGCGGCGGCAGCGCCTACCTCGGCGGGTTCCGCGAAGCGTCGGGCCGGTACGCTTCCCTTCCACTCTTCCACGGCCGCCTCGTAGCTTTTTCCGGTTCGTTGGGCCGCGTTGGTGATGAGGCTCTTGAGACGCGGCGTGTCGGTGAAGCCCGGCAGCACGTTGTTGACCGTAATGCCGAAGGGCGCAACCTCGGAAGCCAGGGTTTTGGCCCAACTCGCCATGGCGCCGCGAATGGTGTTGGATACGCCCAGGTTGGGGATGGGCACCTTGACCGACGTGGAAATGATGTTGATGATGCGGCCGTAGCCGGCTTCCTTCATACCCGGCAATAACTGTTGCGCCAGGGCGGAAGCGGCCAACACGTGATTGGCGAAACCGGCAACGAAGGTTTCCTCGTCAGCCTCGGCGACGGGTCCGGGTTTGGGTCCGGCGGTGTTGTTGACCACGATGTGGATGGGACCCTGGGCCAGGAATGAATCGACGGCAAGACCTAGCGCGTCGCGGTCGGCAATGTCCCCTGAAAGGACCTCGTGTCCCTCTCCCGGCAGGTCGGCCACCAGTTTGTCCAGTTTGTCTTGACTACGCGCCATGGCGATGATGCGACAGCCCAACGCGGCCAACTCGCAGGCGGTTGCCTCGCCGATTCCTTGAGAAGCGCCGCAGACCAGCGCTGTTTTGTCGTTCAGTTCCAGTTTAATGGGTGCCTCCTATGCGATTGCGCACTTCCCATAGTTCGGGGAAGCATTTGGTGTTTTCGCGAGATTTAAGGAAGTTGTAACCGGCGCTGCCGCCGGTCCCGGTCTTGAAACCGATGGTGCGGTTGACCATGACCGCGTGGGTCTTGCGCCACAGTTCGAAGGCCTCGTCCAGGTCGATCATGGCCTCGAACAGCAGCACCCAGTGATAGTGTTCCTTGGGCGACTCGTAGACGTCTTGAATCACGCTGACCAGTTCTTCGTTCATCACCCAGGGCTTGCTGAAGTCGCGTTCGCGCACTTCCTCGGGGATGGGGTGATCGTCCCGGTGGAGGCAGCGCAGGCATTCGTCGTAAACGGAGGGATGCTTGAGGATATCTTCCAAGCGGCCGCGGATCTCCGGCATCTTCTCGAAGAAGCGCAGGAAGAAGGGCTCACGCACCCCGAAGGTAAACTCGATAATGCGCCACTGCGCCGACTGGAAACCGCTGGCGGGCCGCAGGAAGTTGCGGAAACCGGCGAACTCGACCGGGGTCAGGGTAGACAGCATGCGGATTTGCTGGACTTGGAGGTTCATGGCGCGCGTGATGCGTTTCAAAGCTTTCAAGGCGCGGGAGACCATACCGTCCCGGAAGGACTCAACCAGGGTTTCGGTCTCGTGAAGCATCAATTTAAACCACAGTTCGGCGGCCTGGTGAATGATGATGAAGAACATCTCGTCATGATGTTTGGGCTGGGATATTTCTTCTTGGAGCGATAATAGTTCCGGGAGCTTGAGGTAGGAGTTATAGTTCAACTCCTTCAGCACGAGATCATTGTAATTAACTTCTGCCATGGGTGTCCTGCATCATAAAAAAATTAGGGAGCGGTACCGGAACCCCCGTCGACTTTATAACACAAAGGGCAGTTTCAATGTCAGCACGTAATTTCAATGACTTGAAGAAATATAGACCCGGAAAACCAAAAGGGGGAGCCGTGCGGCTCCCCCTCGGGTAAAACTGTGATGGAAAACGGGCTCAGTAACGCGGAACGGAGCTGTCCACCGTTTGGGACCAGGAGTCAATGCCGCCGACCACATTGTAGACCTTTTGGAAGCCCTGGTTGGCAAAATACTCCGCGGCTTGCGCCGAGCGGCCGCCGAAGTGGCAGATGAACACCAGGGGCTCTTCCTTGTCGCCGTTGTCAAGGACGTGCTGGGCCAGTTGTTGATCCAGGCGGGTGAAGCCCTTGATGGATGCAAGCGAGACTTCTTCGGGGGAGCGCACGTCCAGGAATTGCCCCTTGCCCTCTGCCAACATTTCTTTAGCCTTGACCGGGTCGATGTTTTGAGGTTTGACGGGCGGCTTGGGAGCTTCAATGGTGCGGCCGGGGAAGGCATCCTGAAGCATTTCGGTCAGGTCGCCGCTTTCCCAGGACTCGCGTACGATATCGCAACCGCCGATGAACTCGCCCTTGATGTAAAGCTGGGGAATGGTCGGCCAGTCGCTGTATTCCTTGATTCCCTGGCGGATGTCAGGATCTTCCAACACATTGGCGCTGCCGTAGGGCACGTCGTAAGCCCTGAGGATTTGGGTCACCTGATTGGAAAAACCGCACTGCGGGAAACTGGGCGTGCCTTTCATGAAAAGGAACACCGGTTCGGATCGAACCATCGAATCGATGCGTTCTTTTAACTTTGCGTCCAAAACAACCTCCGATAAAGGGGAAGATGACCGGCGGCTCCCTCCCGAACCGGCGGCGATGGGAAATATACCCTGTTTTTAACAACGGGTCCAGCGTCATCCATTCCCAGGGGCGGACTTCATCCAATCAAGGCTATGTTTGGCAGGACCTTAGGACTAATGTAAAACCATGGCTAACCTTTGGACTGAAATCGGCAAAATGAAGGGTATCCTCCGGGCGCCGCAAGGACCCAAGCCGCGGCTTCCTTATTTAGGGCGACGTCTCACTTGAATCTTGCCATTTGGCGGCTCGCGGGGGTTAGAATAGGAGCGTTCACGACGCCCACCCGTCGAGGGGACGGGTTTTTGAATCTTATATAAAGGATTATTTTCATGAATCAGAGAGAGACAGCACAGAAGCAACGAGCTCTGGAACTGGCCATGAGCCAGATCGAAAAACAGTTCGGTAAGGGCTCCATCCAAAAAATGGGGGACCGGGAGATTCAAGCCATCCCCATCATTCCCACGGGTTCGATTGCCCTCGACACCGCCTTGGGCGTCGGCGGGGTGCCTCTGGGCCGAATCATCGAGGTCTACGGACCGGAATCGTCCGGTAAGACCACGCTGACCCTGCACATCGTCAGCGAGGCGCAAAAGCAGGGCGGCGTGGCCGCGTTTATCGATGCGGAACACGCTTTGGACCCGGATTACGCGCGCCGCCTGGGCGTGGATGTGGACAACCTGCTGGTGTCCCAGCCGGACTCCGGCGAGCAGGCCCTTGAAATTGCCGAGGTGCTGGTGCGTAGCGGCGCGGTGTCGGTGATCGTCATCGATTCGGTAGCCGCCCTGACGCCCAAAGCCGAATTGGAAGGCGAGATGGGCGACTCGCACATGGGTGTCCAGGCCCGTTTGATGTCCCAGGCCTTGCGCAAGCTGACCGCGGTGGTCTCGCGCTCCAATTGCTGTCTGATCTTTATCAACCAGATCCGCATGAAGATCGGGGTCATGTTCGGCAATCCCGAAACCACGACCGGCGGCAACGCCCTGAAATTCTACTCCTCCGTCCGCCTGGATATTCGCCGCATCGGTTCCATCAAATCGGGTGACGACGTCATCGGCAACCGAACTCGCGTCAAGGTGGTCAAAAACAAGGTGGCGCCGCCGTTCCAACAGGCTGAATTCGAGATCATGTTCGGCGAGGGCATCTCCAAGATCGGCGAGATCCTGGACCTGGGTGTCAACCACGACATGGTCGAGAAGAGCGGCGCCTGGTATTCCTATCAAGGGAACAGATTGGGCCAGGGCCGGGAGAATGTGAAGAACTACCTGAAGGAACACCCGGAAATTGCGGCCGAGGTGGATCGCTCGTTACGGGAAAAGCTCCTGCCCGAACGCTACCCGGCAAATCCCGAGAGCGAATAACCCCCGGGTATCGAAGGAGCGGCGGGGTCCGGGCGGACACCGCCGCGCGGGTTTCAGTTGATAGCCCGTACCCTCAGTTTGCCCTTGGCGCCGACCAGGCGGACGTCTACATCGCGATCGCCGGTCTTGCGCGTGGAGTAGTAGTCCAGGTAGTAGAAGGATTTCAGGTCCTGGTAGACCTTCTCGAAGGTCTGATCCAATTTGCCCACGCTGCGAACGCGCGTGGAAATAGAACCGGTCAAGCGCGCCATTTCCGACAGGAAATACTCGCCCTGGCCGGCGCTCCCCAAAAACCCGCCCGGCAAGATGATGGAATAGACCATTACCGAGGAACCGCGCAGGGCCGAGGCCACGTGAATATCGCTGGTGGAGCTGCCGCTGTCGTCACCGTCGGAGATGACGATCATGACCTTGGTGCCGTTTTGGCCCATCAAGGCGTCATGGGCAATCAGCATGCCGTCGTAAAGCTTGGTGCCCCACTGGTAGGGGCTCAGCGTCATCAGCGGCGGGGTGATGCCGTCGAAATCATTGGTGAAGTCGGATAACTTCATGACGTTGCTGCCGAAGGTGTAGATGCTGACGCGGTCCTCCGGTTCCAGTTTGGAGATGAATGTCTTCACCGCGTACTGGGCGCGGTAGAGTTTGGGTCCGAACATGGAGATGGAGGTATCCAGCAGAATGGCCAGTCGCAGGGGCGCCTGATCCTTGCGGAAGTTTTCGATCTGTTTGTCTTCCTTGTTTTCGCGAACACGGAAGTCTTCCTTGGTCAGCTCGCGGCCCGGGTTGAAGACGGAAGCACGCAGGGCCACCAGGTTGACCTGCTCCTCCTGGTCCACCTTGAAGGTGCGGATCCGAATCTCGTCTTCCTGGAAGGTTTCGTCCTCGAAGTAGGCGACCACGCGCAGGGTCAGGAAACCGTAATTGCCGTTTACGGTGAAGTTGGTTTTGTAGGGCGGTTCGGTCAGGCGGGCGATCTTCTGATCTTCCAGAAAGCATTCGATTTCCAAAACCTTGCTGGGATTATCGGCCAATGAGAAGGTCATCTCGGTGGTACCGGTGACCAGGTCGCCTTTTGTGGGCGTGAGGATCTTCAACTTCACGTTTTCGTCTTTCTCGAAGGTCGCCTTGCGTCCCAGCAGCCAGTTGCGACGACGGCTGGCCTTTTCACGCAGCGCGTCCTGGTTGTCCAAGCCGTCGCGGATGGTAGCGAAGAAGGGCTGGTAGCGCGAGATCAGGTTGTAGGCTTCGTCCGTACGGTAGTCCTTCAGGTAGTAGTCCATCAGCTTCTTGAGCGCGATTTTGTCGCCGGGAACATTGGTGACGTATTCTTCCAGCGCGGGGATGATCTCGTCCAGGTCGTCTTCCTTGATCAGTTCCAAGACCTTGTCGTATTGCTGGAGGGCGCGCTTGTGAACCCGGGGGTGCTCGCTGTTGACCTGCTTCCATTCGTCACCGCTCTTGTAGACGTAGGTGGTGCCCATGTGCAGGCGCAGCTTGCGGATATCGCCCTTGTCCCACAGGATGGCAGAGGGGAACAGGTCGAATACGTTGAAGTCGCTTTCGGGAACCACGGTGCGCGGCCATTTGTAGTAGAGATCGACCAGGAACTCGTCGCCGGCGGGTTTGGGCATGCGGATTTGGCCGTAGGGGAACACCAGGTTATTCAAGAACGCGGCGTACTCCTTGGGCTGCCGCAGTTTGGAAATGGAGAATTTATGCGACTTACCCCCGCCGTCCAGGGTAATGATGCCGGTATCGTCCTCGGTATCCAGGCCCACGATCACGTCGTATTCGTTCATCTGAACCACTTTGCCGGTAACTTCGCGAACAGCCAGTTGGAAGGGGTATTTGATCACCATCAGCGGTTGGGATTTGTCTTTGTATATGCTGCCGCGATTGCGCTCCAGGGTGCGCATCAAAAAAGCCGTTTGCCGGAAGGGTGCGTCCAGCGTGTGGTCATAAGCGGTTTTCCTGAGGTTGAATGCTTCGTTCTTCAACATGCGGTATTCCAGCAAGGGCTCGGTGTCGGTTTCAATGAGCACCTTATCGCCCTCGACCGTTGTTCTGAGGTTCAGGAAGTTCACCTTATCGGTGGCCGCGAGAGGCAAACTTACCAAAACACATAAAATCCATTTCATGAGACGCTCCTTTACATCGACAAACTGGAAAACACCCGAAGCCGTTACCACATTTCACAATCTTTCGGAGTCGGTGTCTACCGGAAACCGGACGGCAGCTCAGGGGTTGGGATAAGCAAGACTTATACCCGACGTCCAACCTGCCCCCCGAGCATTTCCAAGACCCGCACGGGCGTCCGAGAGACAGGTACCTCTATTGTCGTTGCGGACGTGAATATGGGCGCTCATTGGAAACGAAAGGCTGGAGCCGACGCTGTTTTGCCGGTGTTAGATTTACAAAAAGTGGGATGTTCTATTTTACAAACCGCGCGGGTTAAGGCAAAATATGGGACTCTTTACCCAATCTCGATGTTTTGGGATGGTGTTGAAGGGCGGATTCGGGTTCTCCAAAAGGGGACATCCAATCTGTCCTGGGATTGGGACAAGGTGACACGGGCAACCTTTCACGATATTTCTTTGATTCCGATACGAACTCTGCTAAAATGTCCATCGACAACACCGATTCGTATGTGAAAGGCGCATGCTGGTCCTGGAAAACAGGGCCAAGGCAAAACTGTATAACCTAGAAAGGAACTGATAATGACAGCACATCGGAAATTGATCCGACCCAGTATCAAGAAAGTCAAGGAAAGCCAGGGACAACCCTCGGAGATGCCCATGCAGCCGATTACCCCTTCAGCGGCCACCTCGCCCATGCTGGCCTCGCGTCGTAAACAAGTTCCCGCGGAGCAAACCAACGCGGAAAGTTTCTACTACCTGAAGCAAATGCAGACTAAAACCAACATGGTGTTCATCCTTCAAGACGGCGAACAGATTCGCGGCTATATCGAATGGTACGACCGTCATTGTTTAAAGGTAAACCGTCATAAAGAACCCAACCTCATGATCATGAAACACTGCATCAAGTACATGTACAAGCAGGAAGAAGAAGTCAAGTCGCACCGGCGCCGCAAGCGCACCACGGAAACCGAAACACCCGCGCCCAAGAAACCCAAGGCGCCATGAAATCGGCGCGTCAATTCACGGCACGTTCCGTTAGTTGGCGCGCAACAGTTTTTGCAAGGTTTCGTAGAGCTTCTCCTGCTCTAACGGCTTGGAAAGATAGTCGTCCATCCCCGCGGCCAAACAGTCTTCGCGGTCCCCGCTGAGTGCGTTTGCCGTCATGGCCACAATGGGAATATGGTTATCGCCTTCTTCGCGCTCGCGAATCATTTTCGTCGCCTGGAACCCGTCCATTTCCGGCATCTGGCAGTCCATCAACACCAGGTCGTAGGGGATGCGACCCAGGGCTTCCACGGCCTCCAGGCCGTTGGCGGCCACATCGCAACGATAACCCACTTTGCTCAGCAGGCGCACCACCACCTTCTGGTTGATGATGTTGTCCTCGACCACCAGGATCTTATAGCGGTGCGTGTCGTGTTCGCGCAGGAAGTGGCTGGTGACCAGTTTGTTCTTGTCGCGTTCACGGTATTCCTCCGGCCTCATGACCGCGGCGATGTTATCGTAGAGCCGGTGCAATTTGATGGGTTTGGTCAGGTAGCCGTCCACGCCGTGGGCCACGGCCTCACGGGCGTCGCCTCGGCTGGGAATCGAGGTCAGCAGCAGGAAGCGCATCTCGGGATAGACTTCCCTGATTGCCTCCACCAGGTCCATGGCGTCGTATTCGGGAAGGCGGAAATCCAGGATGGTCAGGTCGATGCTTTTGCCCCGATCCCGGTAATCGCCGAGCAGGGTCAATACCGATTCTCCGCCCGGTGCCTCGAGTACCTGGCAATCGCGGTGTTGCAACTGCACCCGCAAGGCGCGCCGATTGTTGGCATTGCCGTCTACCACCAGCACCTTCAGATTGGAGAAATCCAGGTCCAGGGTAAGCGGTTCCTCTTCCTTTTCCTTTTCCTTTTCGGAGACCTTGCTGAATTGGGCCGTAAAACTGAAGGTCGTTCCCTCACCCCGGCTGCTTTCCACCCAGATCCTGCCGCCCATGGCTTCGGTGAGCTGTTTGCAAATGGCCAGGCCCAGGCCGGTACCGCCGTATTTGCGTGTGGTGGAAGCATCGACCTGGGAAAAGGGAACGAACAGGCGGCTCAGCCTGTCCTCCGGGATGCCGATGCCGGTGTCCTTGATATCGAACCGGATCAGGATGGAATCGTCTAAGGTTTCTTCCAGGGAGGCTTCGATCAGCACTTCGCCCTCGGTCGTGAATTTGACGGCGTTGTCGGCAAGATTCAGCAGCACCTGGCGTAGGCGGCCCGGGTCGCCCTGAACGCGAAGGGGGATGTCCTGGTGCACCAGGTTGATGAACTCCAGGCCCTTGTTCTGTGCCTTTTGCGCCAGCAGGTCGCCTACTTCCTCGATGGTGACGCGCATGTCGAAATCGATGATTTCCAGTTCCAGCTTGCCCGCCTCGACCTTGGAGAAGTCGAGAATGTCGTTGATCAGGGTGAGCAGCGCCTCGCCCGAACCCCGGACGATCTCGGCGGCTTCGCGTTGTTCGGCGGTCAGGTTGGTATCCAACAACAAGCCGGTCATGCCGATGACGGCGTTCATGGGCGTGCGGATCTCGTGGCTCATATTGGCCAGGAAGTGAGCTTTTGCCTCGGCGGCGGCCTCGGCGTGTTCCTTGGCGCTGAGCAATTCCTCGGCGTCGCGGTTGGTCCCGGTTTTATCGCGGAACACGATCACGGTTCCGTTCAGCTTGCCGGTGGTCGAGCGGATCGGGGCCTGGATCTGTTCTATTTCCAAGATTTTGCCGTCTTGTCGCTCCAAGAGGCTGTCCTTGGACTCGGGCATTACCTCGTTCAGCCTGTCGCCGCATAACATTTCCAAGGGTTCGCGGGTATTGGGATCCAAAAGCTTCAAGACCTTTTCCAGCGGTTTTTCTTGCGCGTCGGCAGCGTTGATGCCGATCAATTCCGCCGCGATGTTGTTGAGGAAGGCAACCTTGTTATCACGGTCGGTAGTCAATACCGCATCGCCGATAGAGGCCAGTGTGACCTTGAACCATTCGTTCTGACGCTGAAGCTCTTCCTCCGCCAGTTTCTCGCGGGTAATGTCCTTGGCGATGCAGACGAAACCGGAAACATCGCTTTCCTCGTCGAAGAGGAAGGAACTGGAGAAGCGTACGGGGATGACCTTACCCTCCTTGGTTTTGAACAGTTCCTCTTCCTTGTAGGTCTCGCGTTGCTTGAAGAAACCCTGGACATGGATGGTCTTCAGTTTGACGTAGATGTCGGTAAACTCGCGACCGATCAACTCGCCTTCACTGTAGCCGATCATCTTGCAAATCGACTTGTTGACCCATTCGATAACGCCGTCAGGGGATACGATCAACAAGCCCTCGTTAAGGCTGTTGATGAGATTGAGGGCGCGAACGGCCTCCTCGTGCCGGTTCATGAACTTCCGGAGCGTCATCCGGATGGTGCTCAGATCGTCGGATTCTTCGATTTTGGGGCCGCGTTCGAAACTTGCCAGTTCGTTGCGTAGACTGGTGTCGGATTGGCGTTGCGGGGCCAGGTAGAGATGAGAGCGGTAGAGGGCCAGGGCGGTTGAGGTCAATACGATGATGAGGAAGCCGATCACGTATTCGTAATAAGGCGCCCCGGTTTGGGTCTTCTCCTCTTTCTTCTCCAATTGGGTGCGGGCGGACTGAGCGTCGACCATGAGTTCACGGACCAGTTTGGTGGTCAGTTCACGGCGGGTTTCCGGGCCGGCCTCCAACGCGTCTTCTACCGCGATACGCACTCTGCTCCAGGAATCCTCGGGGGCCAACTGTTCCCAGCCGCGCAAGGCTTCCCAGACCTCCCTTTGGCGGGCGGGCGGTATGGTCTCCAAATTCATGTCCATGGTAGAAAGAGCGGCAGCCAGGGATTCTCCGGCAAATACCAAGCGCCAGCGGTTGACGCGAGTGTCCATTTCGCCCTGGTCGGGTTGACGGTAGTAGAACCAGGTCATCACCAGCAGAACCAGGGCAAACCAGGCAAAAGCAAGCATCCATATCTTTCGATCGAACCCGGGAATATTCATTGTTTGGAGGCGTCCTTTCTCAACTTATATCGGTGCCTTGTAACGAGAAATTACCCAGGATCTTGAAGGGATCGAAAGCGATCTCCTCGAGCGACATGACGGTCAGGATGGTGCGCTTGTAAACAGAGGTTCCCTCTTTGGTTTCGGTCAGGTCGGCGGGAACCGGATGTTCGAAAAACGAGCCGTCCTCACGGGTTATCAAGAGAACCCTGGGCCGGTGAGGGTTATTGTAATTAGGTTCAAAAACAATCGCTATTTCACTGGAGTCCAGCATGAGAATGGTGCCGGGAGGGTAGGTGCCGAGGCAATCGACCAGGGCTTTCACGGCTTTCTCGTCATAGAACTTACCGCCCATCTCCGTCATTTTTTCCAAGACGGAGGAGGGATCCATGGAGCCCTTGTAATAGTTTTCGTGGATCAGGGAATCGTAAACATCCAGCACCGCGCCGACCCGCCCGTGCCAGGCGATTTGTTCGCCTACCAGGCCGCGGGGGTAACCGGAGCCGTCCAGGCGTTCGTGATGGTCGCGGGCGAAATCCATGACCTCCTTGGGCACATCGCGCATTTTGCTGAGGTACTTGACGCCTCGATCCACGTGGGTGCGGATGATTTCGGCCTCGCTTTTGTCAAGCTTGCCGGGTTTGGAAAGGATCTCCTGGGGCACCATGCACTTACCGATGTCGTGCAGCAGGGCGCCTTTTCCAAGAACCATCAGTTGGCGGCGGGAAAGATTGAGCGATTTTCCCAGGAATAAAGCCAGGATGGCTACATTGACACAATGGTTGAAGGTAAATTCGTCTGAGTTTTTCAAGACGCTGACGCAGAGCATGGATTGAGGATCATCCAGGATCTGGTCGATCATCATGTTGACCGGTTGGTTGACCGCGTCGGGCGTAATATCTTCGCCTTTCCTGACGGCGTCCATGATCTCGCCGGTTCGGGCAATCGCCTGTTGGTGAACATGATTGGACCGGGCGAGATTCTCGTTGATAACCTCCGGGTACTCAAACGGGTCCACCGGAAACGACTCGGCCTCGATGGGTATGTCCGAACCCTTCTCGGTATCGATCACCAATTCGGTAACGTGGTGTTCCCGAAGTTTGGCAACCGCACGGTCATCCTTGATGCGTTTCTTGAAAAAAGGTAGTTGCAACCAACTCCGGTTTGTGGAGACGACGTACATCCCGGGAATGAGCTGGTCAATAGATATTTTCTTCCTCATGGAATCCAATTCCTTACTGGCAAAAAACGGGTGCTCTAGACTTTTGGGGCTTATCATAGCATGAAAACATGTGGTTACGCGGCCAAGCCCTCAGGTAGCCTCATCGGTCAAATTGACAGAAGTATAAGGCTTTGTTATGCTGCCCCGTCTATTTGGGACGGAGGGTGAGGGAAAAACATGCATAAACGGCACGAAATGATCCCCAGCCGGGCCATGGGCCGGCACATTCACGTGTGGTGTTACGGCCACTACGGACCACCCCTGATCGCTTTCCCATCGGCGGCGGGTTTTGCCCACGAATGGGACGCCCAGGGCATGACCGAGGTCCTGGCCCCGCTGATCAACGGCGGCAAACTCAAGTTGTACTGCCCCGAAAGCAACGTATCGCACACCTGGACCGGCAAGGGCGACCCCGCGCACCGGGCCCGCGGTCACCTGGCTTATGAGGTCTTCATCATCAAGGAACTGATCCCCTGGATCGCCGCGGACTGTCACCAGGATCAAATTGAGGTCGGCGCCTCGGGTTGCAGCCTGGGCGGTTTCTACGCCGCCAACTTCGCGCTGAAGTACCCCGAATACTTCAACTACGCCCTGGCCATGAGCGGCCGCTACCAGATGACCCATTTCACGGGCGGTTTCTCCAACGGCGATATCTATTTCAATAATCCCCTGGCCTATGTCCCCAACCTGGAGGGAGAATACCTGCACCGAGTGCAGCAAACCCATGTCAGCCTGGTCTGCGGCCGGGGCCAATGGGAAGAGGGCTGCATCGAGGAAACCATCGCGCTGGGCGAGATCCTGAAAAGAAAGGAAATCCCCAACGAGGTGGACATCTGGGGCCGCGACTCGTCGCACCAGTGGCCCTGGTGGCGCCGCCAGGCGCTCTACCACCTGGGCAGAAGATACGGCTGACAGCCCGCCCGGCCTGCAGGCAAGCCAAGAATTGCCCTCCGGGCAAGGCGAGGCGAAAAACCCCTGGGCGCGCACGCATCCTGCGTGCTCTCCCTAGGGATGGGATTGGCTTATGGGCTTTAAAAAAAAGAGCTTACAAGTCAATAACACATTTAACAAACCTACGCCATAAATAATCTAAGGATGCAATAAAAAAACCTGAGAGCGTAAGGCGCGCTACCACCTGGGCAGAAGATACGGCTGACAAGCCGCCCGGCCTGAAGGTAAGCCGGGACAGGCCGCAAGAATTGCGTACAAACTGGGGAAAAAACGGAATCGACCAGGCTCAGCCCGGCCGATTAAAGTGGTCAACCTTCTATTCTTCGATCTGGTTCTCCCCAATAGTCGCCAAAATTACGTCGGGACTGCATCGCCTCAATCCAATATCACCGTTCACATCGTCTCGCCAAGAAATGAAAAGGGAATCTCTTGTCACCAATAGAATCCGATCTAATATCTTCCTTTTATATTTGACAGGATGTTGGTTACCCAAACTATCAAAAACTAGAGCCTTATCTTTGCTGCGAATTGGGAAAAAGTATAGCAACCCGTCTGGGTCCAATTTCATATCAGGGTACCAGCTGTTGGACTTTATTCCTGTCCCATTCTTCCTAGCGTGGGAGATTAACTCCTTAAAGTGCATATCTGGATTTAGTTTTATACCGATGCTGATTACTGAATCATTTGTCCTTGTTCTTAGGTTCCATACTTCAATGGAGTTGGAATCGGGCTTTCGTAAATACAACATATTCCTTCTATAATCTACCGCAAAACAAAAAATATCTGTTCGATATGGCAAGCTTCCTTCTTTTCTAATAACCCTCTGCTTCCAGGTGGTAAGTGTGTGACGGTTTTCTAATTCATTATCAAAGATCAGTATTTCCTGATCTATTCTCATATCCAAAGGGTGTGGGTAACTAACCCATCCCTTTGGTATCTTGACCAGCCAATAACTAAAGTCAGTACGTTTAATCTGGTTTATAAATTCTCCTTTAAAATTGAAAATCAAAATACGATACAAAGAAACAGCATAAAGTTTACCGTTTTCAGCAAAAATGTACTGAACTTTATTCAAATGACCTGGACCTTGCCCGGATGATGCTATCTTCTTTTTGAATTTCCCATCTAAGTCAAAGAATAGTATTTTTTGATCTGCAACATCTAATAAATACCAACCATAAGTTGGGGCATATGCCACCTGGGAGGTATTCAACGGCTTGTATATGTCTGTATCTCGGATTTCCCACAATTGGTTGGTTTGATTCAATAAAAAGATTAGAATAAAAGAAAATTTCATTCTCTAGTCCCTAGAAGCCCTATTGTAGCTTCTCAAAACCAATGCACACGCCGTTTTTCGAGCCCAGGTCTTCAACCTCGATGCGATCGCGAAATACCGTAATCGCAACGTGCCGGCGCGAGATGAACTCTTCATCGATGCATCCGTCACAATCGGGACCGCGACCAATGACAAGCATTTTCTTGTCCAGGGGTAATTTTTTGACGAACCCGTGGTGAAAATAAAGCAGGTATTTCATGGAAAAATGGTATCAGGTGATTACAAAATGTCAATCTGTATCGCCGGCTTCGAAGACTGCTTCCGTATGCCATACATTGATTATAGGTAAAAACACCTTGATTGGTTGTTGTGTGATGACTTGGCCGACAAAACAGCAAGTTTTTTACACAAGGAACCCCTCTGAAGCCGTAAAAGGGGACCTTGGTCCGGGAACGGGACTACCCTGAGGTCTCGAAGGTAGCATGATTCCCGGGAACGGGACCGGTTTGAGCGGCGCTAGGTGGTCCTGTTCCCGGACGTGATGCCCTTCGAAGCGTCAATCAAGGTCTTTTTCCCTGAAAAAAGCGTCAATCAAACGTCACCTTCGGTTGTATTCTCCAAATTGGGGTCGACGCACCGGAGGTCGGGTACCTCAAAACCCGGACGGAAGTTGTTAAATTATTCGGCAAGAGTCACCAATTCCGGGATTGAAGGCGGGTTTCGGGAATCGAACAGCCTCCATCCCGGCAATGAAACCCCCATTTCCGGCACCGGCGGACTGATTCCCGGGAACGGTGCTGTCTTTCATCAAACAACAACCCCACCGCCCGGGAAGTGAACCGCTTGCAGCAGAGCCGCCGCTTATCCGCCGGGGAACGAAAGGGAGTTTTATGAGTTCCGCCTGCTATGGTCCGGGTGTTGACCCAACGCCGGGCTCACACCGGCCAAACACAATTG
>JASJCB010000010.1 GCA_030066195.1 Acidobacteriota bacterium | reverse complement strand
CCAAAAACTCAGCCAGCAATTGCACGGAGGGTTGAAAGGGCTCTGGATGCTTGGTGACAATTTCAATGAGATGCTGCTGCCAGGTGATGAGCTGTTGGATTTGGGCTTTGTCCCGATCGGTAAGATGATCTTGCCGCGACTGCGAGGCCCATCTCCTCAAGGTCCTCAAGGAAGCGTGTGCACTCGCTCGTTTTCAAATTCCCATTAGGGCGCTGCCATTCAAGTAGTTCACACACGGTCGCGGCAAACTCTTTTCTGGGATTCCCCAAAAGTCATTGGTCAAATCGACAATCAAGCTGATCTCTTCTTCGCTGACCTGTTTACCGCAAAATTTGATCCCACGCACTGATCTCATTTGAGACCTCCCACCCTAGGGTAGCTCTAACCAGGTGGAATGTCCGGCTTTTTTTATCACACGCAATTTCGCCGGAAACTCACTCAAAAAGAAGGGACCGACGATACGATAGCCCCGGTGTAATTTACTTCAGGAGAAGCTCCTCCAACTTGCGAAGTCTTTCTCCCTAGGTTTTGACTTCCCTTGCGGTTTGAGGGCCCACTGTGGCGCTATCCCTGCTCCTTGACCGGTCCGGGTATATTGAGCCCCTCGGCACCGAGCCCACGACCGTTGGCAATCAAGTAGTATCCAATCCGCATAACACGGGACTCCTCACCCCTGACGCGAAAATTGAATTTCAGTCGTATTCGCAGCTCATCGTTATTTGCTCCGAACTCACCAACGGTGTCCCATGTCAAACCCCATACATCCCACTTTTGTTGGTCATCCTCATCGGCATTGGAATTCCAATACCCGTTGATCGTGACGGAAGGCACCACATTTCTAAGGTGCTTCCAATAAGGCCCCACTAAAAGACGGACGTCGTATTCGTTGTCAATGGTTTCGTCATCGTTACCCATCAAGTCGGTACCCAGGTTGACACTTCCTTGCACGACCACATGGGGATAGGGAGGACTCTTCGTTAGAAATTGTAAACGATATTCCGGTTCATAGCTGGATTCTGCTGGTTCGTAAATAGCCATGGTCGGCCTCCTTTGTTCTCTCCTTCATGTTGAATTTCTGGAGAAAAATGTTCTACCTGACCAGCTCATGAGATCTTTTCTTTGTCGTTTGCCTCTGACATTGAGCCTCACAAGCATTCCTCACTAAGTAGGTCTGCGCTTTGGTGAGTAAGGTTCATAAATAATTAATCTTTTGTCAGGTTTGAGAACACCAGAATTGTGCGCCAAAACGGGCGGGAAGCCTGGATCAAGAACGCACGGTCCTTCAGAAATTGCCCCGTTCAAAAAACAACACGGGATTCTGACCCAGGGTTACGGTGGTTCATGGAGGGAGCCATGACCACCACCACCCAAGTCACCGCCGCACTACTTTCCTACTGGGCCTACCCAAACGGGCCGGGAGATGATGTTCTCCAGCCCTAAGGGTGATGGCGCCGGTTTTCTCGCGCCTGGCCTGCATCTTCACGCAAGATCACCTCAACGAAGACGACTGTGCACAACTCATAGGGTCGCCGCCGGTAAGGTCACCCACGACCTCTTTGAACCTGAAGCCGTCGCACTGTTGGCCGCACACACGGCCGGCAACCGTCGCAACCTGATGAACCTGGCCACCATGCTCCTTCTGGAGGAAGGAGAAGCTTGATTGGGGATCTGGGGAGCGACTGTACCGAAAAACCAATCTTTTCCGAGACTAAGTCTCTAGATTTATTGTGCTTCGTGAATGCGTTTCTTTTGCCGTCTCAATTACTGAGTTTCAAGAACTCATTCGGTTCAGGGGTTTTTGGGACCTTTGACAAATACCTTCCTCCTTCATCTGTATCGGCAGGCCGGTCCGTTACACCGAAGAGGTCGGCGTCCTCACTACGTTTGGGCGGGTGTTTACAATTTCGCTCCGGTGGTCGGCCTCGGATGATGGGGTTATCGGTTTTGTCGATTGGCGGTGGGGCTTCTTTTGGTATCGTCGTTTGCTTCGATTCTGCCGGCGTCGGTATGGGGACGTTTGAGGTTATTTCGGGTTCTTTCTCCTTGGTTTCTTGTGGTTTCTCGGCTTCCTCCTTTGCCGTGTCCGGGGTGGTGAATTTGTAGCCCAGGCGGCGTAGGATTCGGCGTACGTAGCTATCCGGTTTGTCGCTCAGTTCGATTTGGATTTCTTTGGCGATGGTGCGGAGCAGGGTGTCCGCTTCGCTTCGGTAAATCCTTAGGTCTTCTTGGGCTTCCATGTGGTTCAGGTCGGCGGTTTCTACGGCCAGGACCGCTGATTTTGCGGCCGGGATGAGGGCTGAGAGTTCCGCCGCGCTTGGGTTGCTCATGGGTGGGTAGCCTTGTGATGTCGCGATTTCCTCGCCTTCTACCAGGAATTCCGCCAGTTTGACCACGTCCCTCGGGACCGTGAGGTTAGGGCGGATGTCGCCTGTCGGCAGGTAGAAACGCATGATCATATTCCCATGCTTCAGGCGTTCGGTTCGCCAGGACAGGCTGTTGCGGAAGTGGCGGACGAACATGTCCAGTTCGCTCACCAGTTTGTCGCGGGTTTGCACCAGGTTCTGTCGGGCGGCCGTCGCCGCGGTCACCACGCGCCAGGTCCGACGGAAATCAGGGTGCAGTTTTCTCAGTTTCCTCCGGGTGGAACCTCGGATGAGGTCGTTGATATCCCTCTTGGATTCCAGGGTTTGGAGGATGGTCTCCATGACTTTCTCGCGTTGGAAGTCGTTGCGAACGGGTGCTGTGCTCATTGATGACTCCTTTTGTTGCCACTGATGAACCTTCATCAACGCTAACGGAAGCAATGCTTTGTGGTGGATTTGGAAAGGCCGGTATCCCATTGCGGTTCGGTTGGTCGAGCCGCCTGGCCGGCGCGTTTTTCCCATGAGGGTTGATGAGGGTTCATCAGCGGTTGAATTTTGTTCTTGGAAAACAGTCTCTACTATATATTTAGAGATACAAAGTCTTCCCCATCAATGAGTCACCAGTCGAGAGTAGAAACAAAAGGGACGGCGAAGCCGTCCCTTTCAGGTTTAGGGTACGACACACCAGGCAGGGGGTGGAGAAGGGTTGCACACATAGCCGCTACCGTAGGGTGATTGCGGGCAGCAGAGGAAGCACTCACAGGTCAGAGTGTTACAAAGGTACTGACAGGATCTTGCCATCAAGAATGATGAAAAACCTGCTCCCAGTACCAGGCTGAGAAGGGAAGCCAGGGCAATGCGTTTGAACAGTCTCATATCTACTCCTCCGAATAGGGGTTTATCGGTGATTCAGGCAAGTAAATTACTTTACCACTCCAAGTAGACATTGGGAAAGCAAACTCTAAAACTGTAGCATTTATCAACAAAGCTCCAGGTCTTTTACAGGTGAGAAGTGGTATGAAATGCCAATATGGCTGCCCAGGTAGGCATGGAAGAAGAATCAACTTGAAGGGGCAAATTGACACAGTTATCGATTCCCTAACGCCCTCTATACCTACAGGTCGCCGAAAGGAAGCGCCTCATTACGGTAGTGCTCGAAGCCGGCTATTGCTGCTGTTGCCAACGTTTGACGGCTGTCTGCGTTTTCTGGAGCAAGGTTGTCAGGTCTTCCCTGCCGACCTTCTGCAAGCCCGCCTGTTCCGCTTCGGCATTGAAAACGCACACATAGGCGCAGTCAGCTTCCAAGCGAGCAATGAATCGAAGAACCTCCGGGCCATAGACAGGTTTGGCCGGATTGCCGCGCCGGTTGAAGAACAAGACGTTTTTGATCGCAGTATCCGGAACGGCCTGATAGATCGCGATATGATCTTCCGAGGTCCAGACGATGCCGGTTACCGCGGGTAGAGTTGGTGGATAGTCTTTCGCGGCACGACCGCCGCGCTGCAAAACCAGTTGCTCAATTTCCACAAATTTCCGGTCGGCATACTCGATGGGAAAAGGCAAAACGGGCAAGTTTAAGCGCAAGATCCGGGTTTTTCTGGTCATGACATTGAAAATACGTAATTCCGATAACCCTTGTGGACGAATGGCGACATAGTGACCATCCGGGCTGAACGCCAGATGGGTCCGGTCCCGAATGGGGTTCACTAATATTGTTTTTCCTTCCCCGTATATCCTGCCCCACTCGGCCGGCCAACTTGCAATGTGATGCTCTTCGGCCAACTGCTCATTGCGCCATACCAGGCGATCATAAGTCCCTTGTTGACTACGATCATAATTGGCGACCCGAAAAATCCAGCCTTTGACAACCTTTCGCGGCGTATTCATGTCGTGTTGAACTGTCTTCAAGTATGTCCCGCGCTCATCGAATATGTGTGCCTTGTTCCATTCCGTGACGAAGAGTCGGTCATCCACAATATAAATTTCGGAAGCCCGTCTGAATTCGCCGGGCCCGTCGCCTTGTCCACCGAATCGTTTCGTCAACTTGCCGGAAGCATTGAAAGCAATGATTTGCTGTTCGGCCGTGTCCAAAATGAAGCCGTTGCCTTTTGTCGTTACGGCAACCAGTTCCGGGTAGATGGGTTCCATGATACCCAGATCATCGAGATACCATGTTGCGGTATCGCTCCAAACAAGGCTTGTGATCATAATGATAGACAGATACAACATCTTTCCCTTCTCGTCTCATTTCCCGTGCGTGACAAGGAGCCTCGCCCTCCGTCACCTCATACGTTTAAGGTTGAAAAGGATTGCAACCTTTATTCAAGTCAATACCACACTCAACGAGATTCGAAGGGCAGATAACGTCAGAAGGGCAGAAATAATCTGTCTTGCAAAGTTCTGGATTGCGGCTCACTGACAGGGGCTGTCCGGCGTGCCGGCTAAGATAGATCTTGTTGCCAGGCGAGCTCCACGGCTTGCCTGCGCTTACTTCTCTCACGCCAATAAGTCTCTCTAACTCCAATGCGGGTTTGACGGTTCATCACCACCATCCGGGCCGTCAAACCCCTTTTTTTTGCCGCATCCAAAGCCCGAGCTCCCAAGGGTTTTGCTGATCGCTCCCTTTAGTTGGCAACGCTTTCTAAATAATCTTTGAAAAAATCATGACCCTATTTGCGGTTACTTTTCGCTTCTATACTTTGAAGGCTCCTCGGTCTGGTGTGGTCCCAAGGGGTCAAGTCACCCTCAAAATGTAATGATTCTTGACTGATAATTGCGCGCCATGCGGTAACCGGCTTGCCGGTTCGCATCGATCTATCTCAGGGGAGAGTGTTCTTCGTTCAAATCATCAATCGGGGCTTCGTTGGGTGAGGTTCGTCAATTTCTGATCGACTTCAATGCAGGAACTGAACTCAACAGATAAGGAGGAAGCATGGAAATCAGGAATCACATTCCCAAATTAGACATTCAGTTGGTTGCGGATAATAATATGACATGTATCCGTGACCTGGAAGGTTATCGCCGTGGTCGTGCGCGTCGGCATTCGCGGGGCCGAGCTTCAACGCCCGATCTGGTTGTCGTCGCGATGCGTTCGGCCGTCCGGGCGCGCGAGGCACTGGATGCTCTGGAAATCGAACCGGGCGCGACGCCCATTGTAACCGTGGTTGGAGACGATCCTGCCTGGGACGAAATAGGCGGCACCGTCCATATTCATCGCGACGACGACCTGCTCACGGCCATCAATCAGGTCGTGATCGGCAAGTCGCTGCTGAATTGAGGCATCCTGCTTTCAAGAGGCGGTTGGAAAAATCCTCCGTGATCAAATGACCAAAAAAAGGCGCGAGCCGTTCATAAACGGCTCGCGCCCTTTTCTTTTCGGCCATGGTGATTTGGCAAAACTCCGTTCGCGCTATTCTTCTTCCAGGGTTTCCTTGATCAAAGCCAGGGCTCGGGGATCTTTGCTCTGACCCAACCAGAAGAAAGCCCGCTTGCGAACCTCGACATTTTTGTGGTTGCGAGCCAGGTTGATGAGCCTGGGAATACGCTCCTCCTCGGGCAGTCGGCTGATGGCGAAGACGGCCTGTATTTTGACCTCGGTATCGGGATCGTTTTCCGCCGCATTGCTCAGTTGATCGGCTATCTTTTTACCTGCCTTTTGGGCCAGCCAAAAGAGCGCTTTGCCTCTGACCTTGGGACTTTCGTGTTTCTCGGCCAGGACCATGAGGTCCTTCAAGGCGGCTTCGCTTTTGATTTGGGACAGCGCGAAAACGGCCTGCTCCATGATATGGCCGTCCTCGGTGTCGTTCAGGACGGACAGCACGGTTTCGCGGGTGGTTTCCCCGCCTTTTTTCACCAACCAAAACAAGGCTTTGCCGCGCAGTCGGCTGCTTGGATGATTGCGCGCCAGGTCGGCCAGGTCGGCAGCGGTCTGTTCGCTCTTGATTTGACCCAATGCGAAGACGGCCTGTTCCTGAACACGCTCCGATGGATCGTTGTCCAGGACGTGGAGGATGGTCTCGCGGGCCTCCGCGCCGAATTGCTTCACTAACCAGAACAGGGCTTTGGTGCGTACCGTCTCGTTCCGGTGACTGACGGCCAGGTCTTGGAGGCGTGCGGTTCCGGCGCCGTCAGGTATTTGCGACAGGGCGAAAACCGCCTTTTCGGCAAGGTTTTCATCGCCGCTGTTCAGGTTCTCCATGATCAGGGCTTCCACCTCGGCGCCGCCCCTACGAGCCAGCCAAAGCAGGGCCTGGCCGCGAACCTCGGCAGATTCATCTTCTTTAGCCATGGTCATCAGGGTTGCTTTCGCCTCCGGCACCGTGCTGACATCGAGAGCGAAGGTCACCCGCTCGCGGACTTTGTCATCGGGTTCGCTGAAGGCCAGTTCTTCCAGAATTTCGAAACCGAATCGGCCTCTGCTTTGACCCAACCAGAAGATGGCGGCGCCGCGCACATCGCGGTGAGCGTCGCCCCGTGCCCAACCGGCCAGCACATCGTCGGCGCTCGAATCCGCATGCATGGCAATTGCGCCCAGCAAGGACTCGCCTTGCCGAGACTCGTTCGACATGGTTTCGATCATATTGGACAGCATGGTGACGCTGACGCCGGGATCCGCGCCGTCCAGCCAGGTAACGGCGATATCACCCGTGTCCACCGGGCAATTGTCGGAGTAAAGACGTAGCTTATCCAGTTGGTTGTCTTTATAGCGCAGGAAGACCAACAGCCAATCGGATGTGCCGCGACCGCGCTTGCCGTCACGCCGGCCGGCCCATTGATCGTCGTCTTCCAGCGAACAAATATCGACATCGCCGCAGCAAAGCGTGGCGTTGCGGTTATGGATAGGAACCGCGTAGCCGACGGTACCGGCGCCGCCGGCGCCGCGAATGATCCGATTGACCTGGCGTTCCAGGTCGGCATCGGCGCGCAGCACATCGACGGCATTCCCGCTCAGGTTGGCGGGTACGTCCCAGGCGAGCAGGGGCAGACAGAAACAGAACAGACATAGAAATCTCATAGGTAACCTCCCTTAAAGGTGACTTGTTGCGTCATTCCCCCTTAGGACGGAGGTTTTGCCAAACGGTTAGCAGAGAGATCGATTTTTTTTCCGGCGCCTCCCGGTCGCCGTCAGTCGACATCTTGCAGGTAGTGCTCGTTTTGAAGCCAGGAAAGGACTTCGTGCATGGCCTCGCGGACGGAAAGCCTGGAGGTGTCCAGTCTCAATTCGGGGTTTTCCGGTTCCTCGTAGGGATCGTCGATGCCGGTCATTTGCAAGATCTTTCCGGCGCGCGCCTTGGCGTAGAGGCCCTTGGGATCGCGCTCCTCGCAGACATCGAGCGGCGTGGCCACGTGTACCTCTACAAAACCGCCGTAGGGAACAATCATCTCGCGTACCTTGCGTCGGGTTTCGCGGTAGGGGGCAATGGGAGCACAGATGGCCAGGCCGCCGCACTTGGTAATCAGCGAGGCCACGTAACCGATGCGCAGTATATTGGTATCGCGATCCTCTTTCGAGAAACCCAGGCCCTTGGAAAGGTGCAGGCGCACCACGTCGCCGTCCAGCAGGGTGATGGGGCGTCCCAACTCCTGCAACGCGCTGTAAAGCGCCTTGGCGACGGTACTTTTGCCCGCACCGCTGAGACCGGTGAAGAAGACCGTAAATCCCTGCTTGCTACGCGGCGGGAATGCCCGGCGCATTTCGCTGACATCGTCCGGGTGCATCAACCATTCGGGGATGGGCAGTCCCTGACGCAGGCGATTCCTCAGGTCGGTGCTGGAAATATGGTTGGCGGCGGTGTCCTTGTGCACATCGTCCGCGGGCAGGTAGGCCTTTTGCTTGGGAACATAGACCAGCGCCTTGGAGGGAATGACCGTCATGGCCAACTCCTCGGCATGCTTTTGGACCAATGCCTGCGCCTGGTAGGGCTCGTAGAAGCGACGCCGTTCGCTGACCGGACCCGGGCCGGCGTGGTCTCGGCCCACGATGAAATGGGTGCAGCCGTAATTCTTGCGGATGACGGCATGCCAAAGCGCCTCGCGAGGGCCCGCCAAACGCATGGCCAGGGGCAGTAGGCTCAGCGATGCATCGCCGCCGGGAAAACGATTGACCACGTTGCGGTAAGTGTGAACCCGAATCACATAGTCCAGATCGCCCGGCTGGGTCAAGCCTACCACCGGGTGCAGCAGGACGTGGGTTTCCGTCTCCCGGGCCGCGCGGATCATCAGTTCCTCGTGCACGCGGTGCAGGGGGTTGCGGGTTTGAAAGGCAACCACCCTGTCCCAGCCTTTCTCGCGGAAGAAGGCACGGACCTGTTGCGGCGTATGCCGATAGCGCGAGAAATCGAAATGATTCGGCAATTGGATGCCTTCCAGGGAGCCGCCCACGTAGAAGCGGGCCGCATCGAGCAGTTGGGTGATACCGGGGTGACGCGGGTCATCGGAGCCGAAGACCGCGCGCGCCTCCTTGCGCTTATCCGGCTCCCAGATATCGGCAATGGTCATTACGGCCAGCGGATTGCCTTCCTTATCCCGCAGGACCAACTTGTCTCGGGGCTTCAGGTTGACCACGGTCTGTTCGTCCAGGTCCAGCGTGACGGGGATCGGCCATAACTGCCCGCCGGTCAAGCGCATCTGCTCCAATACGCTTTCGTAATCGGACCGGGTGAGGAAACCCCGCAGGGGGCTGAACGCGCCGTTCAACAAAAGCTCCACATCGCAGAGTTGCTTTGTGGTCAGGGTTACGGAAGGATAGGCGACGCTTTCCTTGCGACGACGCTCGGCCTCGGCAGTGTCGTCGGGAATTAAATTGCACAGCGTCCCGCCATGGGGCTGGATGAATGTCATTGATCAACCTCATCGATGTCCAAATCACTTGCAACCTAGCATATCGGGCCGTTTTGGAAAAGCAAATGGTGTCAAAAGACAGGGACTCGTCGAAGTCGAGGAAATATGACGGCGGCCACTTATGTCTTCCCGTGAAGAAGAAATTGAATTTTTAGCGGACTTTTTACCCGATCAACCTAGCGAGGCACGCCTCAGACCATCAAGGCATGTCGAGGATGGGCTGCCGGGCGTGCCTCGCTGTTGCAAGTGTCAAGTGGCCGGCTGCAAGAACAGCAAAAACTGATGTTTTTCTTTAAACTTGTCACTGGTAACTTGCAACTGCCGCCTTGGTGGGGAAAAACTTGACGCGTTTTTCTAAGGAGTTGCTGGCCAAGGCGGCTAGGCATGTCGATCGGTGACGATGAACCCCGCGCGTCGCATCAAGGCCACCGCGCCGTCCGAGAATGTGTGCGGAAGTTCGTAGGACCATCCCTGCTTGACGACCACCGCAACGCCGGAACCCAAGGCCGCCGCACGGTATCTGGCCACGTTGAACAAACGGGCCAACCGGTCCCTGTCGCCGTGACCGCCGGGCAGGTCCAGGCCCGTCATCATGGCGGCCGGGGTCCACCAGGCGCAAAGCGCTTTCTGTTCACTTTCTTGTAAGGGCAAGGTGCGCATGAGCTTGGGCTCGCCGAAGGCTTTCACCAGGTCCGGGATGGGCGACCATTTGCGGGCCAGTTGAACCGGCGCCACCGGGCGCAAGACCTTGCGCAATTCGATCGGAATCACCGAACCGAATTGTTCGCAACTGCCCTCGAATTCGAACTGGCGGACCATGTAATCTACCAAACGGTCCAGGTCTTCCGCCTTGGATACCGAGGATGCCGTGGTCAAACAAATCCAATAGGCCAAAGTGTCCGCATCTGTATCTCCACGGAATGTATCGAAGTGAAATGCATGTGCTGCCATGTGACCTCCCTTGCCATGCAGGATCCCCATCAGGTGGAATCCCTGCCATTCATCAACTTTTCAAGGGCGCCGCTCCACATCTTTCGTAAACGCATCGGCGTCGCGCTTATGAAAGATTAGATCGGTACGTAAAAAAGCCAAAAAGTGAATTATCTAATGCGTTTAGCAAAGTAGACAAGGTTCCGCAAGGATAAACGGAGTCACGGGCCTGCCTACATCGCCTCGGAAATGATTTCCTTGCAAATATGCTACCATATTGGCTACCTTAGCGCGCAAGGTGTTTTTTGGCGGAGCCATGATTTGAAGGTTGTTGAGTTTTATAGCGGTATTGGGGGATTTAGCGCTGCCTTGGGGAATCATCCCCAGGTACTGGCCGTTGATCAAAGCCCGCCGGCTGTACGCGTCTACCGCGCCAATTTTGCGCACCCCGTGCAGGAAAAGACAGTCGAGTCGATTGACAGGGACCAACTGCGTAACTTCGGCGCGCACCTGTGGTGGGCCTCGCCGCCCTGTCAACCCTTTACCTATAAAGGGAACCGCAAACAACTCGACGACCATCGCGCCGCCGGCCTGCCCGTGTTTATGGAGCACCTGGCCGCCGTGCAGCCGCCCTTCTTTGCCATGGAGAATGTGGCCGGTTTTCTCGATTCCCAAGGTCATCGATTGGTAAGACAGGTTTTGGCCGCGCAAGGTTACCGTTATATATGGGAGCGCATTCTTTGCCCGACGCAACTTGGCATCCCCAACCTCAGGCCCCGCTACTTCCTGGTTGCCGGGAAACAGCCGCTTGTCCATACGACCGATCCCCGGCCCGTCCGGCAGGTTTTATCGGACTTCCTACAGCCGAATGTCGCCGATGAGTTCGATGTGTGCCCTGATTTAGTGGAGCGTTTCCGGCGCGCCATGGATCTCATCCCCGAGGGAGAAACGGCTAAACCCGCCGCATGTTTTACCTCGGGTTACGGCAAGTCGATTGTGCGATGCGGGTCGTATCTGATTCGTTCCGACGGCCGGATTCGCTATTTCACGCCCGATGAGGCGGCTGCTCTCTTGGGTTTTCCCGCCGACTTCCGGTTTCCCGACGACCTCACCAACCGACAGAAATGGAAACTCCTGGGTAATAGTCTCTCCATTCCGTGTGTTCGCAAGGTACTTCGTTGTGTCCCCATGGGAAATTGTCTCAACCGATGTTAGTTGATGCTCCGTGGGGCCGGGTATTAGAAATCATCTTTCAAGATTACCGCTTTCAACTCCTTGCGCAGGGCGCGTCGGAAGAATTGCGGCGCCACCCAGGTGTAGATACACAGGCCCAGCCAAACAAAACTGAGAATGGAGCCGAGGCCCGGTTTGCCGATCTGGTCCAACCAGATACTCATGACCCGGTAGACAAAAAAGGCGCCCAGCAGCACCGTGATCACGCCTTTCTCGCCCAATTCGTTCAACTTGACCATCATCCGCCACCACATGCCCAGCAAGAGACTTTCCCTGGCCTTGATCGCCGTCAGTAAATGCAGCGCTCCCTGGTCCGTGGGGTCCTGGCGAAGAGCCCATTGCAGTTGTTCGCGCGCGCCCTCCAAATCACCGCGGCGCAGCTTCAGGTAACCCATCAACACCAGGCCCTCCTGGTTCTCGGGTTCGTTCTGAAGGGCGGCGAAGGCGTAGCCGAAGGCTTGATCTAATTGTCCCCGGCTCATCAGGTGTTCGCCGAGCGCGATCATGACGGAAACATTGTCCGGTTCCAAGGCCCGGGCTTTTTCCAGAGCAGCTTCCTTCTCCGCGCGTTTGCCCTTGATGTTCATCAAACGCGCCTTCATCAGGTACAGGTCCGCGTCCTCGACGACCAGGGAAAACAGGGTGTCCAGGTGTTTCTCGGCGGTCTTCAGGTCTCGACTGAGCAAGGCAACCGAAAAAGCGGCATCGTGCGCTTGGGGTAACTCGGGCTCCAGGGTAAGCGCCATGCCGACTTCGTTGCGCGCTGCGTGCAAACGTTTCCGGGCGACCAGACAATGAGCCAGCAAGGCGTGCGCGGCCGCGTGATCGGGATCCTGGCTGAGGATTTGTCGCAGGCCCTCCACCGCACTGTCTACGTTGCCCTGCCGCAACATACGCTCCACATGTTCCATGAGGCGATGCATTTCCATCAGCGCACCACCAGGATCATGAAGGTCGGCAACTGGGCGTATAACCCCTTGGAAACGAAGTAGCCGATGATGACCATGAACAAACCGTTAACCGTGGTGCCGCCGAAGTGTTCGTAAAGGTCGAAGGTGCGCGACTGAATCAACATTATGTAATAGGCCATGCCCAGTTTCCAGACCAGTAAGATCAGGAAGGCGTAACGATAATGGTAGGGGCCCCAGTCCAATTGACTGCCCAAAAAGAGAGTGGTGAAAGCCAGGAGGGCGGAGCCGACAAAACTGAATATAGCCAGCACCAGAGTTTTCATTCTGTTGGGATCGCCGATAGCGAAGGCGTTGAAGACAAACCAGCTGAAGGCCAGCCATCCGCCGGCGAACATAATGGCAAAAAGCGGCCAGATGGGCCGCACGGCCAGTTTGGCCATGCCGCCGGGTTGCGGCTCATCGGCAATTTGATAATGCATGTCAATTCTTCCCGTGTTTTTTGAGGAAAGCCAGAACCTCGTCATACTGCCCGCCCTCATTGGCGTAGCGGGCGTAATTGCGAGCGGTGGTCAGCCATTCCAGGGTCGTGGGTTTCACATCGTCTAAAGCATCCTTCAGCATGGCCTGGGTAATCGGCGATTCGCTACCGGCGGCCAGGGATGCTTCGATGGCCAGATCGCCCGCGGTTTCGACCACTTCCAACAGATCGGCGCCGGAAAAACCTGACGTGCCTTTGGCCAGAACCCTGGTATCGATCCCCCCGGCTACGGGCCGACCGGCCAGGTGAAGGTTCAGGATGGAAGCACGCGCATCGCGGTCGGGCGGCGGTACAA
The DNA here is from genome assembly GCA_030066195.1 of Acidobacteriota bacterium. Lineage (GTDB taxonomy): Bacteria > Acidobacteriota > Holophagae > Acanthopleuribacterales > Acanthopleuribacteraceae > JASJCB01. The sequence goes on along the minus strand of JASJCB010000010.1, from coordinate 61,353 downwards.
ACAAGACGCGATCGAAACGGCCGGGCCGACGGAAGGCGGGATCGATGGACCAGGGCACATTGGTGGCGCCTAGAATCAACACGCCCTGATTATCCTTGGCAAAACCGTCCATCTCGGCCAGGAACAGGCTGACCAATTTAGAGGCGGTACCCTCTCGCGTATACTGCCGCTTGCCGCCCAGGGCCTCGATTTCATCGAAGAACAGGACGGACGGCGTTTTGCGGCGCGCCTCATCGAAAATGGCGTGCAGCTTGCGCTCCGACTCGCCGATGTACATGTCCAGCACATCTTGAATGGCCACGTTGAAGAACTGCGCATCGCATTCACCGGCGGTCGCCCGCGCCAGCAGGGTTTTGCCGCAGCCCGGCGGGCCGTACAACAGAATGCCGCCGCCCACGCGTTTCTTGAAGCGTTGGAAGATGGACGGCTTTTGGAAGGGCAGGATAATGCGCTTTTCGATTTGTTTTTTGATGCCGTCCAAACCGCCCACATCGGCAAAGGTCACCTTTTCTTCCTCGGGGTTCAGCAGGCGTTTCAACTCGGTCTGGTCGGTGTCGTCGTTGCTGATCACGCGCAGTTTGGTGGGGTGCCCCTGACGATCGATGACATGGGCGCTGGTGCGCGCGTTGATGCGGGCTTCCAACTCCTTGTCTTCCAAGGTGGGGTTGGCGCGCACCGCTTTCCGGTAGACATCCAGGGCGTCCTTGGGGCGCTCTAAATCAGCCAGGGCCGTGGCGCGGATAATCAAGACCTCGGGTCCTTCGGCTCGGCAGATCTCGAGCGCCGTCTCGGCCTCGCCGGCTTCCAGGCAGCAAATCGCCGCGTCTACCTGGTCCTGCGCGCTTTCAAAATCAAGGTCCGGCCGGTATTGTTGCATCAATGCGAAACCCTCTTCGGCAACCCCACCCGCGATCATGCCGCGTAACAGGGTCATCAGCAGAGGATAGTTGTCGGGACTTGCTTCCAGGGCGTGTGTGAGTGATTGGATGGTTGTTGCGTCCATAACCTCTTCCATACAGTTCGGTCCAATTGCGTATTCTAGACCAAAGATCGAACGGAAGCACGAGATATACCGAAGCAATCGACGGCCGGCGGTGATTTCAATGGGCGCGGGGCCGGGGTTATGGAATAATGTGCGTGAAATGAATGCTGTTTCAGGAGGGTCTCCCCATGCTCGACCAGGCTACCGGTATCCGCAAGGGCGAAGAATTACAGGTAGAACCGCTGCAAGCCTATCTGGCCGCCAATATCCCAGGCTGCGAAGGCGAGTTGGAGGTAAAACAATTTCCGGGCGGTTTCAGTAACCTGACTTATCTGATCGCTATGGGCGGTAAGGAGATGGTGTTGCGCCGTCCGCCCTTCGGAGCAAAGATCAAGAGTGCGCATGACATGGGGCGAGAATACCGGGTGCTGTCCGGGCTGTCGAAGGTTTGGGACAAGTCGCCGCGCACTCTTGCTTATACCGAGGATGAATCGATCATCGGCGCCCCCTTTTACGTAATGGAACGCGTCAAAGGCGTTATTCTGCGCAAACCGGACCAGGCCCTGAACCTGAGTCCCGCCGTCATGAAAAGCCTGTCCGAGTCCTTTATCGGCAACCTGGCCGAACTCCACGGTTTGGACGTGGTTGCGGCCGGCTTGGATCAACTGGGCAAACCCGAGGGTTATGTAAAGCGCCAGGTGGAAGGTTGGCACAAGCGTTACCAAAACGCGCAGACTGACGATCTGCAGGGTATGGAGCGCGCCGTATCCTGGCTGTTGGAAAACATGCCGGAGGATTCGGGCTCGGCGCTCATCCACAATGACTACAAATACGATAACATGGTCTTGGACCCGACTGACTTGACCCGCATCATCGCCGTGCTGGACTGGGAGATGTGCACGCTGGGCGATCCCCTGATGGATCTGGGCACCACGCTTGCCTATTGGGTAGAACCCGACGACAACAAGGCGTTTGCCCTGGTGGGTCTGACCAACCTTCCCGGTAACCCAAGCCGCACCGAATTGCTGGCCCGCTACGCCAAACTGACCGGCCGCATGGTGGAGCACCCGGTTTTTTATTACACCTTCGGCCTGTTCAAACTAGGGGTAATCGGTCAGCAGATCTATTACCGCTATAAAAAGGGCTTCACCCAAGACAAACGCTTCGCAAGCCTGATCGAGTTGGTGCGCGGTTGCGGCGACATGGCCGTGCGCGCTATAGAAACCGACAGAATCTCCAACCTGGGCTGAGCGAAACAAACTGAATAGGCGTATCGGGTGGCGCCGTAATACGTGGCAAAAACTTTCCCTGACCGGTTGTAGCCAGGATAGAATAGGCTTAGGAGGCTTGGTATGGGCCGATTGGTTCGCCTGGATTGGGCCATAAAAAAGATATTGCGGGACAAAGCCAACTTCGAGATCCTGGAAGGGTTCTTGTCGGAACTCCTGCGTTTCGATATTCGCATTCAAGAGATCCTGGAGAGTGAGAGCAATAAGGAAGACGCTCGCGACAAGTACAATCGAGTGGATCTGCTGGTGAAAAACGAAGACGGCCGGCTCATTATCATCGAGGTTCAGAATGAATCGGAGGCCGATTATCTGCAACGCCTGATGTACGGCACCTCTAAAGCAATGGTTGAGCACCTGCACGCGGGTGCGTCCTATGCCGCCGTTAAGAAGCTTTATTCGGTGAGCATTGTCTATTTCGACTTGGGTCAGGGTAAAGACTACCTGTATCACGGCACCACCACTTTCCACGGTTTGCGCTTCAATGACGACCTGGCCTTGACGGAAAACCAGAAAAGTCTCTTCCAGGTGAACTCGCCGGCGGATTTGTTCCCGGAATACTACCTGGTCAAGGTCCCCCGCTACGACGACGCCATCCGCGACACTTTGGACGAATGGATCTACTTCCTGAAGAACGAAGAGATCAAAGACAGTTTCAAAGCCAAGGGACTGCAAAGCGCCAAAGAGAAACTGGACATCCTGAAGATGTCGGACGAAGAGAGAAAGAAATACGAAGCCTACTTGGAAGACCTGCGATTTCAAGCCAGTATGGCATTATCCACATACAGTATGGGTCAGTTGGTCGGGGAAAAGAATGCCAATACCGCAACCGCTCGGCGCTTGCTGCAGCACGGCATGAGCCCGGAAGAAGTTGCCGCCATGACGGCATTGACGCCGGACGAAGTCAAAGACATTGCAAAAGAGATGTAAGACCAGCGAATGTTTTCGTACATGCACGACCTGTAAAAAAACGTTGTCGCCGTGCGCGGTACGTCCGTTTTACGTGTCAATAGGTTTTGCCCGAGCTCGGGGAGTCCGTTTTCCAGGTCTGCAATGAATGTCTCGAGCCCGGTGATGGGTATTACCCATCAGCATGCCTGCCTTGCCCGTCTGATTGGTTCTATTTCGACCCTCAGTGATTTGAGGCGAATCGGCGCCTATCAAAATTCTCTCGCGAAGTACCCGGCGCCCGGGCCGCGCCTTAAAAACCGGCGGAAAATTTGCCGTCGCCCCGGCCGCCTGCCAAAATTCTCTTGCGAAGTACCCGGCGCCCGGGCCGCGCCTTAAAAACCGGCGGAAAATTTGCCGTCGCCCCGGCCGCCTGGTGGGTTAATAAATGTCCGGCACTTTTCCATTACACTGCCCGAACTTGTTGAGAAGTTTCCCTTTGAACAACTCAAATAATCTGCCATATCCATACGGTTTGCGGATCTTGAATCCGCTCATCAACGAATCGACTCGCGACGACCTGATTAGTCTATGGTAGAAAACGTCTTGACTCGTGTATCCCTCATGGATGCCAGTTGTTCGCGTATGGCGTCCGTCCGGGCCGGGTCCAGGTTTTCAAGGATGTCGGCATACAGGGCCAGCGCCTCGATGGTGAGACCGTGATCGGGAGCCAGGATGCCCCGGCGCAATTGGTAGGCGGCGCCGGCGAGCTTTTCAGCTTCGTTCCAGTTTCCGTCCAGGTAGCTCAGCCTGGCCAGATGAAGTAGAGGATCGGTCACGGCCAGGGCATGACCGCCGTGCACAGCTTCCAGGCGGTCGTGGGCTCGGGCCAGGATTCGGCGGGCTTCGGTGCGGTTTCCTTTTGCGCCGGTCAGGTACCCTCTGACGGACATCAGACGGGCGGCCATTCCGCTTTGCGGCCCTAAATATTCATCGGCCAGGGCCTCGGCTCTTTCCAGAAACGCTTCCGCTTCCGTGAAGGCGCCCCGGCGACATGCTGAAAGGGTTCTTGCCCCTGCTATGCGACACTTGATTTGCATGGTGAGAGATTCTTCCTGCAAGTCCGGGCTCAGTGTCGCCAGGAATGTGTCAACCTCATCCAAAATAGCGTCGGCTTGTCGATGGTTGCCCAGGGCCAATTGTTCGTAAGCCGCATCCACCGGAGGTCCCAGGCTTTGAAGTTGCAGCGGCGTTTGTTCCGGTCCTTCGAGTGGTGTGGAAGTAACCTGTCGGCGCAACAGGGCCAAGGCCGTCGGCATATCGTTTCGGTCCAACCATATTTGGGTTTCGAGCAGGCGCTGGAGCAGGCCGGCCGCGTCTTCGAAACGGTCCTGGTGTTGTAAGAGACGCGCACCGGCCAGCAGGTGAAGGATGATTCGGCTGTCGGCGCCCGGGAAGAGATTGGGCTCCAGAAGACAGGCTTGCCGCCAGGTTTCCTCGGACTCTTCGAAACGATCCGACCGATACAGTACAGCGCTTCTAACAACCATGGCGAGCCATAGAAGATGCTCCTCTTGCTGTTTATGCGGAACGTTTCTCATCAACCTGGAATGATACATTAGGGTTTGCGGCGGCAGCTCTTTGCCGATCATCAAGGCATGAATCATTTGGAACAGGGCGGCAAAAGGCTCCGTGTTCAAGCGGTATTGGATGGAGTTGTGAAATTTGTACCGGTCCAGATGTACGGTATTGCCTGAGAGAAGGGCGTTCAATGCCAGCTTCCTGTAAATTTGTGACAGGGCATTCGCCTTTTGGCCAGGTTTCAGTTCATGGGGACGCATACCATTTTTGACTTCTTCAACACGGAGGACCAGGGATTTCAAGCCTGTCTCGGCCAGATTGCAGGCTTTCTGCAAGGTAACGTGGGCAGCGCTGAAACGGCCCGTCAGGCTTTGGGTATCGGCTAGGGCTTGCATCCAGGTCAAGCGTTGCATGACATCGGTATATTCCGGTGAGATTTCGGCCTGAGCAAGCAGGTTTTCGTAAAGCTGCTCCGCTTCACGGTAGTGCCCCAATTGCAGGTACATGGCCGCCAGTTTCCCGCTGGTCCTCATCCTGAGGCCCGGATCTTTCATTTCATCCAGGCGCAGATCCCGCCTGATTTCGTCCAAAAGTGTGCGGGTATCGGGACCTTGGGTTTGCCGAAGTCCGGTGTCGATGCCGCCCAGGAAGGAGAGCATGGCCAGGGTCTTCTGCGCCTTCAGGTCTTGCAACTCGATCTGTCGCTTTTGGTAAAGTGCGGTGGCGGTGAAGGCCAGGACCAATAATACGGCGACCAGAGCGCGCCGGTGCCTGCTCAAAAAACGGGACAGCACATAAAGACGCGTTTCGGGACGGGCGTGAATGGGGAAACCGGCGAGATATCGCGTTACATCCCCCATAAACGCTTCTACCGAATCATAGCGCTGTTGCGGGTCGCGGTGCATGGCCTTCATGACGATGGTGTCCAGGTCGCCCTTCAGTTGATTGTGTAGCTTGCGGCCGGAACCCGGCGGACCGGTCTGTACGCGGCCGGTATCGGTTCTTTTGTCCAAGACAGCGACAGAAGGTTTGTCCGGGCGGCTCTGTTCCAACGAGCGGAAAACCTCTTCCAGGCTTTCCTTGTTCAACTTGTGCGGCAGGCGTCCGGTAAGGAGAAGATAGAGGATGACTCCCAGGGAATAAATATCGTGAGCCGTGGTCAGGCGCTTGCCGGAGACCTGCTCGGGACTGGCGTACTCAGGCGTCAACATGGTCCAGCCGCTCAGGGTGACGGTGGCCTCGTCCACGTCGCTCGAAGGATCGAAAGTTCGAGCGATACCGAAATCCAGCAATTTGGGTTCACCGTCGCCGGTAATCAGAATGTTGGAGGGCTTCAAGTCGCGATGGATGACCAGGTTGGCGTGGGCGTAGCGAACTGCTTCGCAGACCTTGACGAACAGCCCGAGACGGTCGCGGATGCTTAGATTCCGCCGCCGGCAGTATTCGGTCAGGTGGGGGCCGTCGATGAACTCCATCACCAGATAGGGCAGGCCGTCCTCGCTGATGCCGCCCTGATGAAGACGGGCGATATTGGGATGGCTCAACCCGGCCAGGATCAGTTGTTCCCGTTTGAACCTGGAAACGAAGGTGGGCGTGTTCCAGCCGTGCTCCAGGAGTTTAACCGCCAACCAGCCGGGCATCGTGACCCCTTCCGTTCGTTCGGTGAGGTAGACGGTGCCCATGCCGCCGCGCCCTAACTCGCGAATGATTCGGTACGGTCCCACGGTTTCACGAGGTTTCTTCTCGATGGGCGGCGGTTTCGGGGGCCCCTCGACCAGAGGCTCTTCCATAAAATCGACCTCGGACTGATCCGCGGCCAGGAGGGAATCGACCTCCTGACGCAATGCCGCATCGGCGCCGCAGATTTCGTCGAGATACTCTGCCCTTCGGCCTGTCGGCAGCGTGAGGGCCTTATCCAGAATGGTTTTTACTTGTTGCCAGTTGGTATCGGACAAAAGACGCACCTTGCTTTTCAAACGCTGCTTTCTATTATACGTCGTCTTCACAAGACGTGTTCCCAATGCACCGATGTCGACAGGTGACTCGTCAACAGGCCGGAAGTCAGATCTCCCGTTTTTTCCACTTGCCCAGCTTGAAGAACCAGGCGCCGATGACGGCCAGGACGGATTCTGAAATGGCGATGGCGATATAAACGCCGTGCGTGCCCCAATCCAAGTAGAGGGATAACACGCCTGCCAATGGGATCTGTATGACCCAGTAGCATAAAAAGTTGATCAGGGTGGGGGTCCAGGTATCGCCGCTGCCGTTAAAGCTGTGGGTCAAAACCATGCCCCAGCCGTAGAAGACATAACCGTAAGACACCACGCGCAGGCAGTGGGCGCCGTGAACTAAAACCTCGGCCTCCGAGGTCAACAGCCCGACCAGTTCCTCCGCGTAGATCAAAAAACCCACCATAATCAGGCTGAGGAAGATCATGTTGTAAAAACCGCAGCGCCAGACCGAGGACTCGGCGCGATCGGGCCGACCGGCGCCCAGGTTCTGACCCACGAGGGTCGCGGCCGCGTTGCTCAGTCCCCACGCGGGCAGGATGGTGAAGACGATGATCCGCAGGGCCACGCCGTAACCGGCCACCGCCGCGCTGCCGAAGGAAGCGACGAAACGCACGATGATGACCCAACTGGTGGTAGCAATGGTCCACTGAATGATTCCACCCACGGATATCCGAACGATACGACGCAGCAAATCCCACCTGGGCCTGAAATGGTGTAGTTTCAGGTGAATCGCCCCCATCCCCCGCATCAACAGGACAAACTGCATGACCACGCCGATGCCGCGACCGATATTCGTGGCTACCGCGGCTCCGGTCACACCCAATTCGGGAAAGGGCCCCCAGCCGAAAATAAAACAGGGATCCAAGATGATATTCAGGCCGTTGCAAACCGCCAACACATACATCGACATGGCCGGATTACCCGCGCCGCGGAAGATCGCATTGCCCAGGAACAACAATAACAAGGTGGCATTGCCCGCCAACATGACGGTTACGTTCATGCTGCCGACGGCAATCACCTCGGGTTCAGCGCCCATGGCCCGAAAGATGGCGGCGCCGTAGAAGATGCCGAGCAGTGTGATGGGAATGGAGACCAGAGCCCCCAGAACCAGCGATTGGGCCGCTGCTATCCGTGCATCCTCAATATTACCTTCTCCCACTCTCCTGGCCACCATGGCCGTCGTGGCCATACTCAGACCCAGGCCGATGGCAAATAACATGGTCATCACGGTTTCCGTGAGGGCCACGGTCGCCACGGCTTCCTTGCCCAGGCGCGCGACGAAGTAGATATCGACAATGCCGAAAATGGCCTCCATGATCATTTCCAGGATCATGGGGATGGCAAGCAGGATAATGGCGCGGTTGACATTGCCCTTGGTGTAATCGTGTTCCCTGCCCATGACGGCGTCCCGCAAATCACCCCAAAAAGAGGAACGCACACCCGGCAGGGCGGTACTTGCGCTTTGTGAATTCTCCATGCGAGACACATCCTGTTATTTCATCAAGCGCCGAAGGCTTGCCTAAGCGCACTCATCCAAATAACGTTATTCGGCAGTATTGTGTCTCACAATCGCACTTTTTTTCCAGGGAAGATTGGGGTGATGCGGAAAACCGGGGCATATCGGCCTTGGAGGAGTTTGGAGACTCGTGGTTGATGACATGCCGGCGCCCCGGTCAACCCGTGTGACAGGTTCTTACTTGTATATGCGAAAAAAGCGGCTGGAAAGGCTCAAGAAATCATGAATTCGGAGGATTGTAGAAGAATTCTTCCCGAACGACCCTACCGTCGGTGACATCATAAAGCCCCATCTCACGCAGGTTCATGCGCACGCCGTCGGCCTTGCGAGTGATATCGAAATTGAAATAGACGGCAAATTGAAAACCACCCACGAAGGGGCCTTTGATTTCCACCTGATGGACCTCATGGTCCTTCCCCCACTGAATGCTTTTATTGCGAATGGCCTCGATGCCTTCGACCCGCTCGGGATAACCCGGCTGTTCGTCGGCTTCCACACTGACGGCATCATCGGCATATAGACTTAAGGCTTCAAGAAAGCGACCGGCACGACAAAAGTCCACCAATTGATTGGCAACATCGATCACGCTGTCCATTGCAACCTCCAGGAAGCTGGTACCGATCAGTCTACCGGCCGAAGCGATGAAACGCAAGCGGCAAGCCGGGCATTTCGTTTCGTTTATTTCGATTAAGTGTTATGCTGGATGGGTGAACCGATCACAGTCGGGAGGTTATGATGAAATGACCACCCAAGCAGCAGCGAATCTACTCAATGTTTCCAGGCCGTATCTGGTTAAATTGCTTGAATCCGGCGAGATCCCGTTTCAAAAAGTCGGGACCCACCGTAGAGTCCGTCTAGACGATCTCTTGATATATAAGAAAAAGTTGGAGGAAGAGCGGTTGAATACTCTCAATGAACTAACCACCCAGGCACAAGAGTTGGATATGGGCTATTGATGCGGACACCGGTCGCTGCTTATTCGGCAACATTCCCATAGTTACTCTCATTTGGACATCGAAAGGAATCGGCGCTATGAACTATGATGCGCCGAATATTTCTTGGAGGACGGCCAGGCTTAGGATTTCCATGAGGACTCCCTCGTATAGCCTAATGTTTCCGGTGTCAGCTTCTTCGGTGCGGCTGATTAAATTCTTGACCCCGGCTTTATCGAAAAACGGCAAGGTATTCATGGCGGTTCCGTGTAATGTATCCAACAGCAGTTGCCTCAGGGGGCCGTCTCGTTTCAGGATGGTGGGCGGTGCTTGAAAGGCGTGTTTGCTTCGGTTGAGGATTCGCGGGGGAAGGTCCTTTTCGCAAGCCCGCCGAAGAATGTATTTAGAGATGTCCCCTCTAATCTTCATGTCAGCCGGTAGTTGTACCGCGAATTCCACCAGGTGGTGGTCCAGAAAGGGCAGGCGCCCCTCCACTGACGAGGCCATTTCCATGCGGTCACCCAGTGTGGCCAATACGTAATTGGGCAGGTATGACGCGGAAAGCAGATACATGGCTCGATGCAGCGGGGCGCGGTTTTGCCATTGACCCGGATGGTTGCCGGCTTTCAGGTAGTTCCCGACGATCTCGACGCCGGAAATCGGCTTTAGATCGAGGCTGATGATCCGTTCCAGGATCCGGCATCGTTCGATTTCGGTTTTTAGCCAGGACGGTATGAAGTCGTTGGGAACCGGCTTGCCGCCGTACTGTTTTTGGTCCCTGCGGAAATGGCCGTAGCCGCCGAAGATTTCATCCGCGCCTTCACCGGTTAGTGCGACCTTGTAGCCCGCCTTTTGGACAGCTTTCGAGAGTATGTATTTGGCCGCTCCGTGTGCGTTGAAGCAAACGTTCTCACCGTGGTACAGGGCCTTTTTCAGCCCAGATGCAAGCACGTCCTGAGAGACGGGCACTCGTTGCAGATGAACGCCCGCGTGTTCGGCCATGACGCCGGCCGCCTCGGCTTCGTCGTAGTTGGTTCCGGGGAAGGACAGCGTGAATGCCGGAAGTGTCTCGCCGCCGACTCTTCGGGTAGCGGCCAGGACCGCCGATGAATCCAAACCGCCGCTCAGGTAGATGCAGACGGGCACGTCCGATCGCATGCGCAGGCGTACCGCTTCCTCGAAAATCGCGGCCAGTTCGTCGGCGGCCTGAAACTCATCTACCTCCTTTTCGCGGCCGGTTTGGGGGTAATTGAAATCCCAGTAGCGGGTGAAACGGAACCCGTTCTCATCGGCTTCCATATAGCAACCCGGCGGCACCTGGTGAATGCCTTGGAACAGCGTATCGTTGCCCATAAGAAAACGGCGATGAAGCCAGGAGTTCGTATCCCACCGCGCGGGGGCGCCCTCGGCGAAGAGGGCTTTGATTTCTGAAGCCAGGAAGAGCGTGTTCTCGTGCACCGTATAGTACAGAGGTTTGATGCCGAAACGGTCGCGGGCCGCGAACAGTTTTTCCTTGACGCCGTCGCCGAGGATGAAGGCGAACTCACCGCGAAGGTATTTCAGGCAGCCGGCGCCGTGTTGTTGATACAAGTGCAAGGCGATTTCGCTGTCCGACCTGGTTTGGAAAAGCCGGCCCCGGCTTTGAAGTTCACTCCGGATGCGTTCAAAATCGTAGAATTCGCCGTTGACGACCAGCGCGTATGGCAAGCGATCGTGCAACAGGGGTTGCCTGCCTCCCTCCCCGTCCATGATGCTCAGACGAGCCTGGCCCAATGCCGCGTGCCGGTTTGGCGTGAAGACGATGCCCCGGTCGTCCGGCCCTCGGTGCCTCAGCGCGTCGAGACCTTTTTGAAGACAGTCCGGCGCCAGGGCCCCGCTAAAACTTAGGGCCGCCAGGACACCACACATCGTTCACCCACCCGCCCTGGCTTTGGCCCTGGAACCGCGTGAGTTTCGATTGCCTCGGACACCGGACGGTGGATTGCGGAGCTTGCGACCGATGGACTTGATCATGGCGGGAACCATGGCCGGGTCCTGGATGAGCATCTCGATAATGACCTCCCGGGGGATGGTCAGCATCAGCATTTTTTCCTCGGCAACCAGGGTTACCGTGCGGGTTGAACCGGTCAGGGCGCCGATTTCGCCCACCAGGCTGCCCGGCCCCAAGTAGCGTACCCTGGCGATTTCAATCCGCAGCTTACCGCGTACGATCAGGTAGGCATCATGGCCGGGTTTCCCTACCTGCATTACTTTATCGCCAAGGTGTCTAGTGACTTCCATAAGGTCTCCGGCCATGTCGCAAAGGTGCTCCGGCGAGCAGTTTTTAAAGTGGTTACAACTAAGCAGAGCGCGGACTTTCTCCACCAAAGACATGTGATGACCCTTCGATTTGGGGCCCAGGACACGGTCCAGTTGTTTCACCACGCCCAAAGGAAGTTGTTGTAGATGATCCTCCAGAGCCGCGGGGTTCAACTGCTGTAAACCAACGGCGGCAGCCTCCCTGAGAATGGGCGTGTTACTGTGAAGCGCCGCGGCAAACTCATCGGGCGCGTTTTCAGGCCCGGCTTCCGTCAACGCCTCCAGGGCCAGAACTCTGATCCAATTGTCGACCAGGTCGAAGCCCGCGATGACGATGCGTCGTAGTCTCGCCTCGGGTTCACGCCTGATCCAGGGATGATAATCGCGTAAGCCGAAAAGAAGTGATTCGGGCGTATCGCTTTCGATCAAGGGCATAACCATTGGTTTGAGGTCGAAAGGGATGACCAGGTCAGCGATTTCCAGGGCGAAAGCCCGGGCCTCCTCGTTTTCATACATGGCGTTTTTGATCAAGCGAATAGAACCGGGATCGCATATCAGACCCAGGGTCAGGAAAATGTCCTCCATTTCTGTTTCAAGCTGCCGCGTCAGGGCGGCCGATAACTCTTCGGCCTCGGCCGACTCTTCCAGGTCCAGAAGCGCCGTTTGCAGCCAGGCGTAACGGAAAATGCGCCGGCGGATGCATTGACTCAACCGCTCCGCTTCCGCCGAATCCGCTTGAAAGCCGAGATGGTTCAGCGATAGCAAAGCCAGGTGAGCCAGATCGCGCCCGGCGGTAACAGCCGTATGAAAAAGAGCCTCGATGGATGGGGCATCGCCGGCCGCTTCCTGGAAGAAAATCAGCTTTCTCAGGTTATAGCTTTCAGGTGGGAAGCGGCGACTCTCCCGACGGATGAATTCGGTAATTTCCTCACCGGCAAGTTTCAACCCGGCCAAGGCCGCTTTGTGGTAGGTGCTCGTGAACAGGTGATCGATAAGGGGATACCAGAAACGTCGATCCCGGTAATGTCCCGCGCAAAGCAGAGCCCGGCGGCGGACAGCCGGAACATCGTCGCGCAATAATTCAGCCAGGGCCTCTTTATACGGTGTCTCGTCGTTTGTTTCCATGTAACCCAAGGCTTCAAGGCGTTTGCCGGGGTCATTGGAAAGGGCGAGGTCCATAACGAACCCCTGGTCCGGCGGACGGGCGTAGCGATCCGCGAGGTTTTTTCGAATTCGGACGATCCGCTCTCGACGGTCCATATCGGATTCCAATTCGAACGCTTTGTCCAGGGCCTCGATAAATCCGTGCGGTTGGACCTTTTCGACCCAATCGAGCACGGGGACACGCAGCTTGGGATCGCCGTCGACCAACAATCCGCGCATCATATCGGCAGCTCGTCCCGGTTCTATCTGAAAGATCAGTTTGAAGGCGAGTTCGGGATGGGTGACAACCATGGGACACAGGGCTTCACGCACGGTAACGGCGGTTTCCGTGACAAGCCCGCTGCCGCTGTGTTCACGCAATACGGCAATCAACATCTTGCGATATTGGACGAACAGCATGGAGGAGACCGCCACCCAAAGGCTCATAGCCCCGCAAAGCAAAGCCAGAATGACGGCCAACAGCGTTTCCCCCGAGAGGTTACGGGTCAACAGCACCAGGGAAAAGGCGGCGCCCACGGCTGCCCCCTGCTGGAAGACACCTTCCATTTTGGCTTGCAAGGCAAAACGTTCGGCGGCCGGCATGGGCTGATAGAGTATCTTGGAGGTGGGCTCGTAGATGGATTTGCGCAAGAGAAAAGCCAGGAACTTGGCCATGAGCACGGCCAGAAAGAAAACGGTGTCGTTCCCGCCGATGCTTCCCCAGGTCAAGGCTACGACAGCAAAAACACCCACTCCGAACGGATAACACAACAACGCCGGCAAAATGCCGAACTGTTTGACCAGCCATGAAGCCAGAAATAATTTGAGACCCAACTCCAACACCTTGGCAATACCGAAGAAGTAGGCGATGAACATGGCCAGCGATTGTGGTGAATCGAGGAACTCCCTTCGCGTACCCACCAGAAAACTGAAATCGGTGTAGTAATTACCCAAGGTATAAAGAACCCCGGCGGCTATGATCAGCAGCGCGTAGGGTGAGGAAATGACCGAGGGTTGGTCTTTCTTCCGGTCGGAAAGCTTCTTGCCCGGTACGGCCGGCGGCTCATGGTACAGCATCACCAGGGCCGTCAGGCTTGCCAGGCATAGAAGCAGGCCGACGCCCCCCAGCAGGTAAAGCCGGGACGGCGACCAATGCGCTGACAATTGACCGATCAGAGCGGCGCCGACCAGGGAGGCAATCGGGTCCCCCGCACCGATGAAGGGAAAAAGCCGCTTCCCCTGTTTCAGGTCATAGATGCGGCCCGCCAGCAGCCAGAAACCCATATTGGCCAGGCTCAACATGGGCATCGCCCAAACGAACATCAGGTAGATCACCAGGTCGCCGCCCGGTTTCATAAACAGCACAAAGACAAGCAGAGAGACGCCCTGAAAGATCAGGTTTCCCAACAGAACGGAGCGGGCGGACCGGCGACTGCCGGCCCAGGAGATCATGGAACCGCAAATATACCCCACCAGTCCCGAGAAGACATAGGCCACGGGCAGATCCGCCACCTCAAAGGTTTTGAGGAAAGCGGCATTGGCCAGCGGAAAGTAAAACGACGAAAAAAAACCCACACCGACGGAGTAGGTAAACAGCAAGAACAAGGAGCGTTCCTCTCCCTTGTTTACCTTCAACATGTTCAGCAATGGTCGGAGAGGGTTGGCTGTCAAGGTTAACCTCGGTCAAAAGATACTTGCAGGCATTGATTGGATAGGGCCAGTAGGGCGGAGCCTTCCGAGGCAATACCGGGTTTCAGGACGGCTGCGATTTGAAATCTGCCGAGGTGGAACAGATCGATCAGGGCTTCAGCATCGGTTGGATCCAAAATGCGGTAGTCCACACCCTCACGCCGGGCTTTCAGGAAGGCGGGGACCTTACTGATATCCAGGCGATTGGCGGCCATGGCTTCGATGGTCAACGGCATGGAAATCAGCAGGCGCGGAGTTTGTTCAAAATCCAGGTAGGGGTGGATGCCGTCGGCAATGGTGCCGTTGTGGTTAAGGCTGCTGACCAGAGACGGCAAATTGGTCGGAGCAATGGTAGCGCGGCGAATTTTTGCGCCGCGCGCCATGGCTTGAAGAAAGTTGTAACGTTCCAGGTAGACGGACAGTTTCCGGCCGCGATGCTCCGGCACGACGACCAGACCCTGGCAATAGGAACTGTCATAACGATCGCGGAAACTCTCCTCCAAGATGTAACCGGCAATCTTCCCCGCACCGGTTTCCAGCAAAGCGCCCGAGCCGAAACGCAGTGCCTTGTACAAGGTAAAGCCGCCGAAGTTGTTCAGCATTTGCGGTTCGTAGATTTCGGCTAAGAAGTCTTGCAGCCGCGCCCAGTCCTCGTAGGTGCAGACCTGAAGCCGATAGCCCATGTCCGCAAGTATTTCCTCTATGTCCCGCCGCGCCGACGAAAGCCGGATCGCGTCGGGAGAGAAAACGGCGGGCAGGCAAAGTTCCGGGGGCTTGCGGTAATCGATAACGCAACGCATGGCATTCTCCTGGTCAGGGCAGGCGCCCGAGTTCATAGGTGAGGTGAAGAAACAGATGGGCGCCCGGCTGCGGCAGCCTCTCCGCGTGGATGCCGGTGCTCGTACGAACTCCAGGGTGATCGTAGGATTGGTTGAAGGCATTGTCCGCGGTCAGTTGGATGAACAGGCGCCGAATCGGCGGTCGATAACGCACGGCCAGATGGGCAACGGTGTAGGCGGAGACGGGCGCCAGGGTAATCTTCTCCGTGTTCAACTCCTCGCGCGTGCGCTCGCCCACATGATTAACGCGCAGATTGAATCCCAAATCGGGTCGCGCCGTCCAGTCGATACCCACGCTCAGTTTGAACCGGGCGATATCGGCAATGCGCTCATCCTGCTGGGTATTTCGCGGCCGAATCCAAGAAGCGCCGCCGTTTAAACGGAAGTCCTCCCAATCCTTGAGCAGCGAGGTTTGCAGGCCGATAATCTCCAATGTTCCCGAAGCAACGAAACGGGTTTTATCGGGTTCCTCCTCCAGGGGCACACTGATCACGGCATTGTCATAAGTCGCAGCGTAGGCCGACAGTTCAGCGGTCAGACGACTCTCTTCGTGAAAATAGATGCCGGCCAGTTCCAGGTTTTTTACCTTCTCAGGGGGTAGCGAGGGGTTGGGCTTTGGCCGCGAGGACCCTGTCGTGTAGCGGTGGAAACTGGATGCGTCCTTGAATGCCTCGGAATAGATCAGTTTCAGCACGCTGCCGGGTCCGGGTTTATACACCGCGCCGAGTCTTGGATTGAAAACGGCGCCGTAACCTTCGACCGGAAAGCTCTCATCACCGACCTGAATATTGTCGGCTCCGGTACTCGCTCGTATGCGGCCGTTATCGATGCGCCCGCCCGCGAATACCTTCCACAAGTCGGAGATATGCCAACTGCCCTGCAGGAATGCGCCCAGTTCCTGTTGCCGGAAGAACTGACCGGTACTGCTGACGGCGTCTTCGAATTTTGTCAATTGCTCCCGGTTGAATGGCAGCCCTTCGATATCCAGGAACGTATGGGTGACCTCATTGATATAGTTACCCTGGATATCCGCCGTGCGGAAAGCCATACCTCCGACCAGATCTAGATTCCCCTTCTGATAGGAGGCGACCGCTTCCAGGCGGATTTCGTCCGAGGATTGGGAGAACAGCGTATCCCTGATCACGGGCCTGAAATTCTTTCGCAGTTCTTCCAAACTCAAGCCGCCGTTTTCATAGGTGATCAACTGTATGAAGCGGGTGCCGCGCGCCAGATGATCTCGACGGTAACGGCCGTGCATATTGAGTGACAGGTTACCGAAATTCTCGGCGAAGGAAACCTTGATGGAGGTCTGTCTGGGCACCCAGCGCTGCCCGTTCTTCCCGCCGGCGTAATAACGGTCCAGGTACCACCCCGTACTGCCCTCGTCACGGCGCATGGATTGCAAATTCACGCTGACATTTCGGAAGCGCAATGTTCCGTTCAAAGAGTAGTTATCGGTCAGGTCGTCGTAGCTAATGGGACGCCCCGAATAGCCCTGCTTCAAAAGCGCTTTGTCCATCTGCCGGGCATTTTCCCGCTCCCACTCCTCCGCATCGCTGCCGGGGAAGTAAACCGCGGTGTCGTAATCGTAATCCCAATCCGCATAACCGGAGCGGTCCGGCTCGTCGCTTCGAAAGAGGCGCAGGGCCAGGTTGAAATCGAACTGGCCGTTGGGCCGGCCGGTAGCAAGGAGGTCCAGGTAACGACTGTTCCAAGCCCCGTAGCCAAGCCGTGATTGCAGCCTGTAGTCACCGGTATTTTCTACCAGTTCGGACGCCTGTTTGGTAATCACGTTGATCACGCCCTGGAAGGCGTTGGCGCCGTACATGGTGGACGCGGGCCCGTAAATGACCTCGATCCGGTCCACGTTAAGCATGGGGTACTGGCGGCTGAGCCAGATGCTGTCGGCCCACAGGCCGTTGACCGCGGAACCGTCGATCAGCAGCATGGTCCGATCGTTGACCGTATTGCGATAGCCCCGCGTATACAGGCTCGCGTAGAAGATGCCGTTGCCCCGGATGACATCGAAGGCGGGCAGGTCTTCCAGAACCTCGGACAGGTCGTTATAACCGCGCCGTTTGATCTGTTCGGCGGTGATCACGGTGACCGCGGCCGGAGCCTCGAACAGGCTTTCCTCGGACTTGGAGACCGAGGAGACGGTTACGGGTTTAGGAGCCTGATTCAATTCGGTCAGGATCTCATGTAAGACGGGCAGATCGTATTTCCTTCCGTCGCGATAATTCGGATACAGTTTCACCAGTTTGCTCAAAGTCGCCCTGGCTTCTGCCTCGCGATCCTGCATCAGTTGCGTGCGCGCCACCAGGGCCAGGGCGCGTGCTCTTTGCTCGCGGGGAATGTTCTCCGGCAGACAATCGGCCGCCAGGGCTTCCACCAGATGGAAACGGCCCGCCTCGTATTCCCTTTCCGCATCTTCCAGAATCTTGTCGCAATCCGTAGCCGGCGGCCGCCAGGCGTAAATCGCAAGTAAGACGATGGTAAGCAGGTTTATAGACATAAGCGGCTCCATTCAGGGTCGGTAGGGTTGCGGTCCGCCGGGTTGGTTTTCAGCGGGGGATGTGGGACAGGTTTGCTCGTGACGCAGTTGGGGCGAGACATGGAGATCCCATTCCTCGCGCGTCAATTCCGGCCGCACAAGGGTGCAGACTCGCTCGGCCAATTCCTCGACGGGCACCGGCCAGGACCTGACGGTGCGGTCGTGACCCGCTGAATAGATGCGGGCCCCGTCCGGTGAGAACACCACTTGCCAAACCCATGATTGATGACCGGTATACTCCAAGGGCCTTGCCTTGGGATTGTCCAACAGCCACAGGCGAATGCTTCGATCCGCACTGCCGGAGGCCAACATCTTGCCGTCGGCTGAAAAGCTCAGCGTATGCACCGGCGAGGCGTGACCGTTAAGAAGTCGCGGCACCGTATCGCTACCTTCCCACAACAGGATCGGACCGGTGCGGGTACCGGCGGCCCGGAATTTACCCGCGAGGTCGAAGGCAACCGAGGTGATATAGTTTTTACTCCACGGCCGGGTCGGCTCCTCCGCGGTATCCCGCCAACGAACCAACTGGTCTCCACCCGCTACCAAATCACCTTCGGGGCCGAATGCGATACAGGTGAATTCCCCCAAGCCGTCCTTGGGAATAGTGGTCTTGCCGGGGTTGTCGGTTTGCCCGACACGTACTACCCCGTCGGTAGTAACCAGTCCGAATCCTCTCCCGTCGGGGGTCAGCACCAGGTCGCGAATTCCCTGCCCGTTCGGCAGGTTCAGATTGAAGTTGCCCGCCCGAACCCAACGGTTATCGCGGATTTCCATGCGCACCAGTTCGCCGTTGAATAAACCGATCCAAAAGCCCTTGTCGTCGGTAGAGGCCATGGTGCGAATAGCGGAATCGAAACCGTCCACCTGCATCATGCGGTGCAATGGATCACATCGGACATGGTTGTGTTGGGCAAAGTTTCTGAAAACGCCTTATGGTCAAAAGGAGCCGGGCAATAGATAAATGGAAGATATCAAAGGGCTTTTAGCGTCGATCCATGCAGGGAGTTTGGGCTGTAGAGAGTTATGAGTCCAGAAGGACAAACCGATCCCAAGGGCCGCAATCCACGGGCCCCGATAATCGACAGTTGTGGAGACAACCATATAATTATCGGAAGCTGCCTCCCAATTACAGATGTTGCTTAACTACAGTCTACAAGTAAAACAAAGATGGAATCAACAAAAAATCATTCGATTAGACAGCTGTTAATGCATCCCAATATTTTGGTTAAAAATTGTAAATACACCGCTCCATATGGACTCACTGAAAGATAAAGTCGGGTATAATTTGCCGCACGCCGGCTTCCCATGTCTTCTCGGGAAGAATCAGGTAAATCGCGATCAATTCAGGGCTGTCACCGGTCTCCTCAGGATTTTGACGAGTCCTCGCCACATTTTGTTCCCCGGTCCGGAAAAGTAGGCTAGAATGCACTCGTGCCGGCGAATACCCGAACTATTCGGATGACTAAGGATACCTATGGGTTTTCAAGGACTTGCCCGGCTGTTGCCGGAACTGGAGCGCGCCGGCCACCTCAAACGCATTTCACAAGAAATCGACCCTAATCTGGAAATGGCGGAAATTCAACGCCGCGCCTACCTGGCCGGTGCACCGGCCCTGCTGTTCGAGAATGTCATAGGCAGCGATTTCCCCGCGCTGGGTAATCTCTACGGAACCCTGGAACGCTGTCATTTTATGTTCCGCAAGACCATCGACCGCGTAAAAAAAGCCGTGTCCGCCAAGGCCGATCCGCCCGCGCTGGTCAAGGAAGCCCTGCGCACCGCCTGGAAACAGCCCCTGCAGTGGCTGGGCATGCCCCTTACCGGCATCCACGCCCTGCCCAAAAAGATCTCCCCCTCCCGCGCACCCGTCCTGGCTTGTAAGACAACCCTGGACCGACTGCCGCAAATCAAGTCCTGGCCCATGGACGGCGGGCCTTTCGTCACCCTGCCCCAGGTCTTTTCGCGAGATCCCAACAATCCGTCCCTTATGAAGGCCAACCTGGGCATGTACCGCGTGCAGATCGCCGGTAACGAATACGCTCTTGACGAAGTCGGCATTCACTACCAGATCCATCGCGGTATCGGCATACACCATACGGAAGCCTTGAAACGTGGCGAACCATTGAAGGTGAGTATCTTCGTGGGCGGTAATCCGGCCGACTCCTTCGCGGCGGTCATGCCGCTGCCGGAGGGTTTGTCGGAACTCATGTTCGCGGGCATGTTGGGCGGAAACCGCTTTCGCTACGCCGAAGTGGACGGTCACATCGTTTCCGCCGACGCCGACTTCTGTATTGTGGGCACCATCAGCGGTGAAACCAAACCCGAGGGACCCTTCGGCGATCACCTGGGCTATTACAGCCTTGTCCACCCCTTCCCGGTCATGAAGGTCGACGCGGTCTATCATCGCAAGGACGCGATCTGGCCCTTTACCGTGGTGGGCCGCCCGCCTCAGGAGGACACCAGTTTCGGCAAGATGATCCATGAGATCACCGTGCCCATGGTGCCGGTCAGCCTGCCGGGCGTCCAAGCGTTGCACGCGGTCGATGCGGCCGGGGTTCACCCGCTGCTGCTGGTTTTGGGTTCGGAGCGTTACGTCCCTTACGAAGAGCGAAAACCCCAGGAAATCCTGACCCAGGCCAACGCCGTATTGGGATTCAACCAATGCTCCCTGGCCAAGTACCTCTTCATCGCGGCATCGAACGACGATCCGAATTTGGATATCGACGATATACCGGCCTTCATGAAGCACCTCCTGGAGCGCGTGGATTGGCGCCGGGACCTCCATTTCCAGACCAGTACGACCATCGACACCCTGGATTATTCGGGGACCGGCCTCAATCAGGGGTCCAAACTGGTCATCGCCGCCGCGGGCAAACCCGTTCGCAATCTGACGGACACCGTGCCGGAGAAATTGACCCTCCCCGGCGATTGGACAGATCCGCACATGGCTTTACCCGGCATCATGACCGTCAGCGCTCCCAAGTTCGAAACCTACGACACCGAACCCCGGCGCATGGAAGACTGGATCGCCGCGCTGGCCGCCGATGGATTGGAAGGCGTCGCCGTGATTACCGTGGTCGACGACAGTGCATTTGCCGCCAAAACCTTGAACAACTGGCTTTGGAACACCTTCACCCTGTCCAACCCCTCCCACGACGTCTACGGCTTGGGCGCTTCCATCCAATTCAAGCACTGGAGCTGTCAGGGACCGCTGGTCATCGATGCCCGGCTGAAACCCCACAATGCCCCGCCGTTACTTGAAGACGAAGCCGTCACCGCCCGCGTGGACGCCATGTGCGATCCGGGCAATTGCCTGCACGGAATTTTCTGATCAATCATTCACTTTTTCTCCTCCGCTCTTACGATGAGGCTTCGGTTATGATAGAGTGTTAGCGAACGATGTGGCCCGCAGTTACGTCGTCAAGGAAATACAAAACCCTAACAGGTCGGCCACTTTTAACTGATGAGGGTCGGTTTAAATGGTTGGCCGGGGAATTTGGGAGGACACCGGAGTCCCTCCTGAACCCTTTAAAATAAGGAAAACCGCTTTGTTAGCCCGTTCCATCGATCGCTTTTCTGATGCATCAGTTCATACGGAAGGGGACCCCGTCTCGAAAGGTTTTCAGCGTCTTTCCATTCGCCATATCTGGAAGCAGCCGCTCCCGTATCAAAAGGGCGACAGCATAACCCGCCTTATTCTGCGTAGCGTCGGTACGGTAGCGGGAATGCAAGTCACCGGCATCCACGGCGACCTGTCCCAAATAGCCCCGGAACGCGACCCCTTCGTGGTGGTCCTCAACCACAACCAGCGGCTCGAAGCCGTCTTGATTCCGTGCCTCCTTTTCCTGCTCAGGCAGGGAAAGCCCGTACATTTCATGGCCGATTGGAACTTTATGATGGCGCCTGTCGTCGCGTCTATGTATCGCCACAGCCAGGTTATTCTGGTTACCAAAAAAGATGCCAGACCTCGCTTTTTAAACAAGTTGAAACCGCTTTTCGAGGAATCCCTGACACCTATGGACCAGGCCCTCAAATATCTGCATTCGGGCGCGTCCGTGGGGATTTTCCCCGAGGGCACCATGAATCGGGATCCCGAAAAAATGATGCGCGGCCTGCCCGGCGCCGCCACCCTCTCGTTGACCGCGTGTTGCCCGGTCATCCCCATGGGAATCCGCTTCCCTTTTCACGATCCAAGCCGTCCCATCACAGACGGTGCTAAAATGAGCCTGCACGTGGGTCAGGCCGTCCAACCGCCCAGGATCCAAGGGACACCGTCTTCTCGGGAGATCTTGAGGTTCCATGCTCACACCATGAATGCCCTGTCACATCTTTGCGGCAAATCCTGGCACCCGAATGCCAACAAAAGGAGAAAGTATGTTTCCTGAGGGACTCTCCATCGTCAAGATTACCTCCGCCAAGCAACGCGAGGAAGCACTCAAAGTTTTCGATGAAGTCTACCGGGTGGAAAAAGGTTGGGTAGGTGACCCTGAAGACCTGCTTCCCACCAGTGACCTCAACCGCCGCGAAGTGGATTGGTTCGGGGTGGAATTGGAAGGACAGATGCTGGGCGTGACCCGCGTCCTCTACGAAATCCCCATGGAACTGTACAAAGAGTACGGCTTTAAACTGACGGTGCCCGGCTTGGACGTCGAAGAATTCATCCGCAAAAATAAAATCGCCGAAGTAGGCCGCTTTGCCGTTTTACCCGAATATCGCAAGGGATTTACCGTGGCCGCTCTTTTGATGCGCGCCTCCGGCGAAAGCGCCCTGCAACGCGGCTTCACCCATTTCATCACCGATGTCTTCGAAGAAGATCCCAATACGCCTTACGGGTTCCATCGCCGTGTACTGGGTTTCCAGGAAGTGGCCAGCCACGAGGTCGGGGAACTGAATTGCAAGAGCCGCCGCATCACCATGCTGCTGGACCTCAACCAGGCACGGGAGCGCGTGGCCAAGGGCAAGGGCTGGTTCTTTCGTTTCCTCAACCAGGCCAAACTGCCGGAAATGGTTAACTAGAAAACATGGCCGGTCCTCCCAAAGTCCGTTATATCGAGGAGTTTTGATTGCCACGCGGTATGCTGCCCCAATGGCTTCCGCGCGGGTTGGTCCGCCTGGCCGGGAATCATCCCAAGATCATCCTGGTGTCTGCCCTTCTGCTTTTCCTGATTGCCGCGGGCATTGGCAGCCGAATCCGCATTGAAGCCGACTTTCTGAAACTGATTCCCGAGAAGAACCCTACCGTCGCCGCTTTTCGCGACACCATTCAACGCTTCGGTTCTTCCGACACCCTGCTGGTCGCTGTGACCGTCGGTGAAGAAGAGGATTTGGACGCCTATCAGTATTACGCGGACGAATACGTGGACCGTCTGCGGGAATCGGAATATATCGATTGGGTTGAATACCGCTTGAAAGACCTGGAGGAAGCCGCCCAAACCCTGATGGATCGCTTCACCCTCTTTCTGGAACCGGGAGACCTGGACACCCTGCTTGCCCGCATGAACGATCGAGGCGCCGAGGCCGCTGCCAAACGTCTCAGCGACCTGGTGCGTCGCGGCGCCGACATGGCCGCCAAACGTCTCATCACCATGGACCCGCTCGACGTGGCGCCCATGCTGATGGAGCGCGCCAACCTGAAAAGTGTCGACGATCGCTTCAATTCAGACACGGGTTACCTGATCGATCCGGAGGAAACCTTTGTTCTATTGGTCGCGAAACCCACCGGCGCCGCCGCCGACATCCCCTTCGCCCGCAAACTGCTGAACGATCTGGAACGTATTCGCGCCGAGACCGACGAGGTTTGGCTGGAAGAATACGAGACGGACCCGCCGGAGGTGCTGGTTGCCGGCGGTTATCCCATCGCGGCGGCGGAAGCCGGATTGATCCGTCAGGATCTCGTGACCGGCGTTGCGGGCAGCATGATCGGCGTAGTGCTGCTGTTTACCATTGCCTTCGGGCGCAAGCGCGCCGTCCTGATCTCCGGGGTGCCCCTGGTTATCGGCCTTTCCTACGCGCTGGCGTTTGCGGCGCTGGCCCTGGGCGGACTGAACGCGGCCACTTCTGCCTTTGCGGCGCTGCTCATCGGTCTGGCCGTCGATTTCATCATCGTTCTATACGGTCGCTACCTGGAAGAACGCGGCAAGGGCACGCCGCACGACCAGGCTTTGGATGCTTGCGGCACCCACACCGCCATGGGCGTGCTTTTGGGCGCGGTCACCACGGCCGCCACCTTCTATGCCTTTCTGATCTCCGATTTCGGCGGCTTGAGTGAGCTGGGTCTGCTCACCGGCAGCGGTATCCTGGTGTTGGTGGTCGTTGTTTTTTTCCTCCTCCCCGCGCTGCTCAGCCTGTTGGAGCGCAATCGACCCGCGAGCCGATATCGCCTGAACGCCTTCGGTATCGACAAATTGACCTACTGGGGCGCCCGCAATCCACGAACGGTGCTCACTGTAGGCCTGGCGATTACCGCCCTGACCGCGATCCCCGCATTTAAAATCAACTACGACGACAACGTCATGAACATGCGTTCGCCCCAAAACCCCGGCGTTCTGGCTCAAGGTCGCATCATGGAGGCTTTCGGTATCCGTTTTACGCCCTACATGGTACGGATCGATGCCCCCACGGAAGCTGAAGCCCTGGTCAAAGCCCGCGACATGGTGGAGAAACTGAAACCCCTGGCCGACGGAGAGAACCTGGCCCGCGTGGACAGCGTGCTGTCGCTTCTGCCCACCGCGGAAAGCCAAAGGGCAAATATAGAACGCTTGAATACCTTCCAACTGGACGAGGCTGCCTTCGTAGATCGTTTCAACAAGACACTGGAAGCCGACGGGCTGGCCCCGCGCGCCTTCGAGGCGGGCGTTCAAAACGTCTTTGCGGCGCTACGGGTGAAAGAACCTTTGTTTCCCACGCACCTGGAAGACACTCCCCTCGGGCACCTCATCGAACGCTATGTCACGGTGGAAGAAGACGGCGCGGCCGCCCTGGTTTATGCTTACGGTCCCGCGGGCAAATGGCAGGGGCAGATTCCACCCGCGCTCGCCAGGATAGTCGAAGAAACTCCGGGCGCCGTCCTGGCCGGTCCGATTGCGGTCTCCATGGCATTGAAATCCATCGTCAAACGAGACGCCATGATTGCCCTGATCGCGGGTACCGTGGTGGTCTTCCTGATGCTGGCCTTCGAACTGGGCGGCTGGCGACCGGGCCTGCTGGCGCTCCTGCCGCTGGGCGCGGGCGTGGTTTGGATGCTGGGCACCATGTCACTGCTCGGTTTACCGACCAACTATATGAATATCTTCGTTTTCACCATGATCGTGGGCATCGGCGTGGACTACGGTATCCACCTGATCCACCGCCTCCACGAAACGGAGGACTTGGAATCCCTGGCCGCAACCTCGCGAACCATTGTGATCGCCTCCATGACCACGGTCCTGGGCTTCGGCTCACTGGTTATGTCCCATTACCCGGGCCTCAAATCGATGGGGGCCACGGCCATCCTGGGCGCGATCTATACGGCGGTCACGGCCGTAACCATCCTCCCGGCGCTTGCCGCGGTAAGCAAGGAAAAAAGCCCGGTCACCCAAACTGAATCCGAGCCGGTTACTTGAACGAAACGAAGCCCGGGCGCTTGCGCGCCCGAGGTTTTACAGCGGAGCGCCCGGGGTAAAGGCTTCCGCCATGGACGGTTGGCCGTTCGCATCGAAAATGAAGGTGGTTCCGGCCAGGCGACTGCCGTCCGTCGCATGAACACGCAGGGTCGCGTCTTGCGGTAGGGTTGGGAACAGCGAACGCACAAGCAGGGCGTTGGGTCGATTGGCTTCCAGGGTGATTCGCGTCTCACCCGCAACCTTGCCGGAAGCGTCGAATAAGGTGGCCGCGACCGGGGTTGTGCCGGAAGACTTTTCGGGCGCGGTCAGTACAATGGCCGCCGTGTGTTCACCCGGCACGTAACCGAAAAGCAATTCGCTGTTCAACTTGCCCACGAGTTGTCCGCGTGCCTGTGACGGCGACCCCTGACTGTTGAAGATAAAGAAACGCGGCAGCAGCGGTTGATCGGCATCGATCGTCAGGCTGTAGCCGGTCAGGTCCGGGAACAGATCCGAGGCTTTTGTCACAAAACGTCCGCCGGAATTGACGGTAACCGATGCGGTTTCGGTTCGGCCCTCGCGTGTCACGGCCGTTAGCGCGGCTGTAGCGCGGCGATTCCCGGCGTTCACCAAGCTGATGCGGGCTTGGAAGTTATCGTTATTGACCACCCAGGGGATGATCGTGCGATAGGTTTCCTCGCCGCGAATGCTGTAGATGGTTGCCTTACCCCCGGCTCCGGCCAGGAAAACGGCGCGACCGTTGAAGGTGACCGAGCGGGCTCCGCCGTGAATGGGGAAGGCGCCGAGATCGATCGGTGCAAGCGGATCAGCCGTATCATAGAAGCGCAGGCCGGATTCACCGGCGAGCCAGGCCACGTTGCGACGCATGGAAAGTCCCGAGGGACGGTAGGCGTCCCCGCCGTGACCCACGATGGTCGCATCCGCGTCCGGACCCGGTTTCAGCACCGTCAGGCCGTTGCCCCGGCTGCTGAGCAACAACATGTCGTCGGCATGAACAACGCCGGTTGCGCCGGTTGTTACAGGCCGGTAGCCCACGTATCGGGGTTGCAGGGGATCGGCGATATCGTAGACCAACAGCCCGGCTCGCAGGTGGCTGACATAGACATGATTCCCGATGACGGTCAGGTCGGTCTCCGAGGGTCCGTCCAGGCCGGGCAATTCAAACGAGGCCAGGGGTTCTCTCAGATCCTGTTGGTAGATGCCGTAAACGTACAAACCGTCGCCGGCGGCCAAAATATAATCGCCGTGACGCGTGACGGCTCGGGTCGGGAGGTAACCGGCCGCACCGCGCAAGCTCAGTTCACCCGATGCGGACAGGTTGAAGGCCGCGATACCATCCCTTCCGTGGGCGGCCCAGACAACACCCGCCGCGATCAGCACATCCCGGGTTTCCCTCTCGATATGTGAGACCTGCACGATTTTGTCGAGATCTCTCAGATCAAGCGCGCGAAGACCTCCGGAACCATGAGCCAGCAGTCCGTAGTCGCCCAGAGGAACCAGGCGGAAGGCTTCACCCGTGAAGGTTTCAAAGGGAACCGGCGACCAGGACACGGGGTCTTGGATATCGAACACGACCAGGTCCCCGTCCGTTGCCTGATAGACGCGATCGTCTTGCACGGCGAAAACGCCGTTCTTCATTTTGTCGATAGTGACGGAGGTCATGGCTGCCGGGTCGCCGATATCGACAAGGACCGTCTTGAAACCCGCGTTGACAATCAGATGATCGCCGGCCGCTTCCGCCTGAATCACGAAATCGATGTCAAGCTGCAATGAGCCGACCAAGGCAGGTTGCATGGGATTGTCGAGGCTGTAGGCTTCTATCACACCCACCCCGGTCAGGAATAGCGTGTCGTTCCGGATCACCACGGCGTCGCGGCTGATGCCCAGGCGATTGCGGACGGGTGCTTGCAGTTGGGTTAAATCGAAGACATCGAGGTGGTTTCCGGTAACGTAAAGATGCCGATCCCGCAACGCCATGTCCGACGGAAAGTCAATGAGTTGGACGGCGGCCGGCTTCGGTTGGGCGGGGTTGGTGAGATCGTAGACCAGGAGGAAGCCGTCCGCCGTGGCCAGGCAGGCAAAGCCGTCGCCCAGGATCGCGTCCCGGATGTAATTGCCCAGATGCGGCCGGAAGCTGCCGATGATTTCAGGTTCGGTGGGGTTGGAAATGTCGATCAGAACGGTTTGGTCACCGGCGATCAGAACCCGGTCGGCATGCGCCGACAGCAGATAGCCCTGGTGGGGAAGTGGGAAGCGACGGCTCACCTCCGGTTCCTCGGCGCCGGCCTTGTCGAAGAAAATCAGTTCCTTATAACCCAGCACCAGGACGGTTTCTTTACCCGCGGCGGTGACGGTTCGGTAGGTGCTTTCGCCCCAACTGCCAAGCTCCGCCAATTGCGGCGCACCGGTTTGGAAGCCCAGCAAGACAAGCCATATGGGGAAGATCGTCATTGGCTGCCTCCATTCAAATTGAAGGTTCGGCCCGTCGAGGGCCTGCCCTCGTCGTCAAAGACGAAGAAGGCGCCGACGATCTTGCCCCCGTCCGCTGCATGTACCCTGACGCCGGCGCCGTCCGGAATATCGGCGGCGAACAACTCGCTGAATTGGGCTGCAAAGGGTTGTTCGGCCGGCAGGGTCCGCGTTTGTGTCTCCAATTCCCGACCGCCGACGCCGATCAGGGAGAAGCTGACCTCCGTATCGCGCTCCGCAAGGGGCAGGCTGACTACCAGCGCGGGGATTTCGCCGTCGGAGGCGCCGCCCAGGACCATGGTATCGGTCATCTCGTGCACGGGTACCGCAATGGTTTGCGACGGAACATTGCCCTCCGCTCGGAAGGTGAGAAAGGATGTGTAAACGCGGCCGGAGGAGGAGATGCTGAGGCTGTAACTCGCGCCTTGGTGAATGTCGCCGGCTTCCAGGGTTTTCACGGCCAGGGAGGGTACTGTCGTGAACATGGTCGAACGGGCGCCCTCCAGGTCCACGGCTTCCAGACCGACCTGCAACTCGCTGCTTTCCGCATTGTAAAGGGCGATGCGGGTTTTGAAATCCAGATTGTTGACCACCCAAGGCGCCACGGAGGTTACCGGCATGGTTTCGATTTGGAAGCCGACCAACCCGCCGTATCCCGCGGCCACATACAGGCGATCGCCGTCGATGGATACGGCCGCTGCCTCACCGGCTACATCCGCCCGAAAAACGGGGTCCAAGGAGGCGGGTCCGTTGATTTGGGCAATCGCTACGCCGCCGGGACCCGCGGCCAGAAAGGCATAACGTTCCCTGACGACAACATCGCGGACAAGGCCGGGCATGGTCAAACGGCAACGCAAAGCCCCTTGATCTTGTAAATCCAACAGGCCAAGACCGTGATCGTCGACAGCGGTCACCAACCCGGCGTCGGTCAACCGAGAGGCATGGGCAATGCCCGGCAGGATATGACTCCAGATCGGTGTCGGCGATGTGGGATCGGTAATGTCCACGGCCTGTACGCCGCGACCAAATCCGGTCAGGTAAACCATGTTGCCGGCAACACGCGCATCGAAAGCATAATTGGGAATAGGCCCGGTAGCCAGGACGTCAATCTCCAAGCGGCCGATTTCGGCGGCTTCGGGCGTGTTCTCCAAGATATAGAGATTGAAATAGTCCAAGGTAATCAGGTAGCCGCCGCTGACGGTGACATAGGAGCCGGGTGGAGCAGTCGGGCGCCGGGCCGGCTCACGAGGGTCGCTCAGGTCGTAGACCACCATCTGTCGTCCGTTGCCCAAATAGGCGGTTTGGTCGTGCAGGGTAACATGAAGGATGCCGGCGTGAGGCAGGCGGGCAAATTCGACCGGTGTGTCCGGATTGGTTAAGTTAAGAATCGTGACGTGGTTTTGTCCGGCAACCACGACCAGATTGTCGCGGACAGCAAGGTTGACGACTTTTTCACCCGGGTCCCAGATAGAGATAGGGTTCAGTTGAATACCCCCGAAGCAAAGAGGGAAAAGAGCAGTCGGAAAGAAATAGATCATACTCAAGGAGAAAACCTCCCGGCGTGGCATACCGCCGATTCAGAAGGCAATACAATTAATAACGAAGGCCGAAGAAAAAAGGCAATCCCCCGGCCGGTTTTTTACAATTTTACCGGGTCATGCTTTGGGTATGATTCGGCGGTTTCGTTATCCGGGGATGACCCGTTCAAGCGGCCCGCCGCCTCGGCACATAGCCTCGGCAAAACCGAAAGGTAGCGCCGTTCCCCGGCACGGGTCTTGTGAAAAACAGAAACACAACACCATGCCCGAGCGACACGCCGCCGGAACTCGAAAACGGCCTTATCCGACCAAAATTTGGATGGATGGACATGCAGGAAGGAGGTTCATTCCCCAAAATGAAAACCGGTTCGCCAATTTTTCACAACTTACCACCCGGTTTAGAGGCAACGTCAAGTCGGCCAAGAGGACCTTTTCCCAGAAATACAACCGAAGTTGACGCTTGATTGGGCACTTTTCCGGGATTAGATACACCCGGCGACCGGCCGGACGGCGCCAATCCCGGGAAGATTAGCGATACCTGTGCTCTATCCTTTGGTAGCCAACGATTACAGCGATTTTTGAAAGCGGATTTTCTACGGCCTGACGACAAAAACCGAAGTCGAATTATTTACAAAAGCTTTACAGAAAAACGTCTTTAGGCATCGAGGTAAAAGATGGTTATCCGTCAAGGGGCAGGGATAGTTGGGTTGGGCTGCTGGGGTGCGGGTCACCCCAGTAGCAGTAGGTGCACTGATAAGTACGAGGGCGGGCCTTGACGTCCAGGGACATCAGGCCCACTTCGTGAATAGTGCGACGGCAAAACTGACAGAAATAATGGTTCATCAGAGTTCTCGGAAGTTCAGGGGATCTGGCCGCATTTGAGACACCCTCCATCACGGCGAATCACATGCCGCCGGTTTTCTGGGATCACCGATATTTCGAAAGCCCAATCTTTGGGTTTAAAATCGTCGGCAACATGGCCGGCCGCTGTGATCCAGATGGCTTCTTTCTGAAGCGCAATGGCCTGGGCCGCCCGGAAAGCCATTTCCAGATGGCCGGCCTTGACTTCCTGATGAGTGAAGAATTCGCATGCATGGTGGTGGACATCTCCGTATTCGACCGTGTATCTTTCGCGACCCATCGTATAAATGGTGACCGACTGGGTGCCCTCACAATGAAGATCAATCATGGTCGGCCCCTTATCCACGGATGGAGGGTTCAAGCCGTACAGGCCTTGAAGCCGCTCGGGGCTTTGGGGTATATGAGTCGTGGGGGCTCCTTGGGTACAGTCGGGGCACAGGTGGGCGCCGTCTTCTTCTTCCCATTCACCTGGTAAGCGGTCAGTGTACTGGTCGATCTCGCTGAGGTCGATGCCGGTGTCGATAATTTCGGCATCGTCGCAGCGGTCGCAATTGACCTTGAGGGTGGCGTGGTAGGTCATGGTTGTACCTCCGGTTCATCGTCCCAACCATCCTGACCGGTCAGCGCCAGGTAATCTTCTCGACGGTCCCATGCTGCCTCGACATCATCGAGAGACACCTGGTCACCGCAAAATTCTTCAAAGTTCGTTTGGTTCCAGCTCTCCGGTGCTTCACCTTCGGCTTCCAACTGGAACACCTCGAAGAAGTTCTGTAGTTCTTTAAAACTGTTGGGTGCATCCTCGCGAGCGGACTCCAGACTGATTCGGGTGGTTTCGTCCACGAGTTCGCCGCGGTAGACGCCGACGACTTCGAATGAATCACCCGATGCGCCGTGGTATTCCCCGGCGGCATCCAATCCCGCCAGGAATTCCGCCTCACCTGGTGAGGCCGCGTTGACGACGGTAACAAACAGGGTTGGTTCCGTTCTGAGGTGGCTGTCCGGGTAGAGAAGCACAGTCCACTTTGACATTTCGGTCTCGACAAGTGTCTTGATTTCCCTAAGCGCATGAGTCACGGCCCTGTCATAGGGATGCTTGGTTTGCAACTGCTCAATTTTGGCGAGGATTTGGCTCAAGATCATTCCTCACCTCGCTCTACGACGATCGCAACGGTGACCTCTCCGGAGGAAGACCTGACGTACTCAACCTGACCACGATAAACAGCCACGATGTCCAAGTACTCCTTAGGAGGCGAAAAGGGGGTGAGGACCTCAACCACAATTTCGTGTTTCGTTTTGAGGTTTCGTAGCGCCCATTGAAACTCTTGGTTCTCCAGGAAGTCTGCAAGATCATTGAGGACCTTTGCTACGGCTTTCATTTTTTTGCGTAATTCGGTAGTGTTCATGCCGCACCTACCCTATCTTCGATGACGGTGGAACCTTCGGCCCGTTCCGTATCTTCAGCGCGTTCAATGACGATGGTCACCGTATTCACGCCCGTGGGCCTGAATGCAGACCGGAAGGCATTCGGCGGATTCTTGGAGACGGTGGCGCCGGTTACCTCCAGGAAATCCGATCCGTAGTTTTGGATGCTTGTTGCGGCAATCGCCACCAGTTTGCCGCCGGGTTTTACCGCGCTATAGGCATGTTGGATAAAGTAGAGATCGGCCTTGTTCTCAAAGGGTGGGTTCATGACCACCCGGTCGAACAGCATTTCGGACTGGTATTGGAAAAAGTCCATGCAGATCGGGTGTAGTTTTTGGAGCGCCAGGATGTCGCAGAGTCGGGCATTGGCTTCCACACAAGTGACCTGGCCACCTGCTTCCCGGGCCGCAGCGGCCAGATCGCCCTTGCCGGCGGAGGGCTCCAAGATTTCCATCCCTTCCTCGATGTCGGCCAGGTCGATGATCCGTTCAACCAATTCGGGTGGTGTCGGGAAGAATCCGGGTATCTTCGTGCCGATCAACTCGCGGACGGCACGCGTGAGGGCATCCTGTTCTTCGGCCGGCACCTTGATCTGACGATAGGCGCGCAGGGCATGCCGCAATTGCCAATCTTCGGTGATGCCCATGCGGGCGAGGCGTTGCGCGGTCTGCATGTTCTCAATCAGGTACCAGGGCGCCTGGCCGAAATGAACCACTTTCTCCGCATATTCCTCTCGGCCCTTTGGAAACACGACCTTTTCTTCTCCCTGCTTTAAGATCCAAGCAGCAGCCATCTTGGCACCCGGCGTATCTGCCAAAATATGGTAGATCTGGATGCAGTCCCGTTGCCAAAGCCAAGGTCGCGGGATCTTTGCCGTTCGAATGTCCGGGTTACCGGCATTGATGCCGGCCAGGGTTCGCAAGTGATTGCGATGAAACACACCATCGAGCGGATGATGCTCGGTGCTCGCCAAGATAGTTGCCAAGGCGCGGATGGTCGCGGCCTCCGCAATCAAGGCCCTGCTTCGCGCCTCGATCGCATCAGCCATGGCCGCACGCCGGATGGTGTTGGTTTTTCGGTCTGCCGCCAGGGCTTCTTGGGCACCTAATTCCTGGCGGGCAGCAATGAACCGAAGCCGGTCAGCCGCACCCATTTGGCGGATTTTTTGGCGCTCGGCCAGGACGGCCGCGATATCTTCGCCCTCCGGAGCATCCACCAACGACCGAATGAAGGTCTCGGCCGCAACTCGCGTGCGGAACTGCAAACCCGGTACCGCGCCGTCCAGATCATAACCGGAGTACCAGCCACCCAGTTCCTTGCAGTTCTGGTACACATCCAGCCAGTCCGATCGCATCAACCAATGGCTGAACTGAACGACGAAAAGGTCATACCCTCTCTTGGTATGCTTCGTCTCGATGATCTCCGCATCGACTTCACCCAGATCGAAGCCGTTTTTCAGGTTGACCTGGTCAGCCCCGTCCTTCGCTAATCGTCGGCGATGCTCTTCCCAGCGAAGCATGTCGAAGCGGGCAAGTTGGGAATCGGAGAGACCTTTGGTGCCCCATTGGTCTTGGTGATATCGAAACTCCTCAAGGGTGACCGGGTTTTCCCTGCATTTGCGGCTGTATGCCCGTTGCGCTTCTTGCTCGGCCCGTTGTTCCGCCTGCTTTTGGTTGAAAGCCTCTAAATCGGCCTGGGTCTGCTTGGGAATTTCCTCTTTCCAGACATCGATGAACCGCTGATTCCAATGGACCATCACGCTGTCTGCAAGATGCCAGGTTCCCGCGAGGCGATTCCATGCAGATGCCACCATGGCCTTCTTTTTTCGGCTCATGTCGGCCATGCCGCCGAGAAAACCGGCGCTCAGTTCCTGCTTGGTGAACTGATTCAGCTCTACCCGGATGGCATCTTGATGCTCAAGGAAGTGGGCGAAAAACTGGTGAACCTCGGAGACATCGGTGATTTCGCCGGCAAATAAGCGACGGCGATGCCTTACTTGATAGTCGATCAGGGGGGTTGATTTCTTTCGATTTGACATTAGTCACCTCCTGTTCGGTCGGCTAATTTCTGGGAAAGGGTAGACAGAAAGTTTCGATGGCGGGCAGCATGCTGCTCTATTTCCCTCGCCCGTCTGTCATTGAAGGCATTCAGATCAGCCTGGGTCTGCTTTAGGATTTCTTCTTCCCAGACATCTATCTTTTGATTGGTGCCTGCGAGATGCCAGGTTCCGCCAAACTGTTCCCAAACAGCATCGACGAGTTCGCTTTTTCTCCGTCCGCTTGGGTTGACGTTACCTAACAATCCGTCAAGTGCCTCGTTGGTTAATTGGCCTAACTCCTCACGGATACCCTCATGATTGACTAAGAAGTGTTCAAAATGCTTATGCACCTCTGCGATATTTGTTACCTCAAGGATCAATAAACGGTGACGGTGCTTGATTTGATAGTTGATCAGTGGAGTGGACCTTGATTTCTTGCGATTTGACATGTAAATCTCCTGTTCCCGGACACACGTCCGGCAGTCAATAGGTTGTCGGGGTGGTGGCTCAACCTTTTGCTGCTCAATCAGTTAGAGCCGTTTTCCCCGTGATGCTTCCGGTATGTCAGAGATTAAAAGAGGAATCAAGACGAAAATTTTTAAGCCGTTTTTGGCCGTTTCCTTGCGTCGTTCTTTCTTCTTCTTGCTTCGCTATTATTTAAAGCTGATAAGCGCTCCTTGTGGCTGTTTCGGCGGCTTTTTCGGCTCGCTGAGCTTTTCGAGCGCTAGCTTGCAGTCGGAACGCACAAAACGGATACCGGCAAGTTTCCGGGTGTCGCCCAGCCAGATCGGATGGAGCCAGAACTCGGCGTACCGGTCTCCGATCGCTAATGGGAAGTGGAACTTTTGGATGGCTTCCTCGGCGGTCAGCAGGGCATCCGTATTTGATGCGGCGATGATGCCGCTGTATCGTTCGGCCAATGGGGTCAGCGAGTTGCCGGGTCGCATGCGATCCACTTCCGCGAAGTAAGCCTCTACCGCGGTTCTCGAGTCACCAGGTCGTTCCTCGTGCGAATGGTTCCACCATTGCTGTTTCCGACCTTCTATGAATGCCTGGACGGCTGCCATTGTGGTGTAGGAAGTGATGCCTTTTTTGACCTTCGTCACGGCCACATACTTGCGGACACTTTCCCTGGAAACCGCAAGGGCGAAGGCTCTCTACAAAGCGGCCCTCCACGCCGGCGGACTGGCGGACGCTTTCGTGCATCTCATCACCCAGAACATGATTCTGGATCTGTTCCACCGTCTGAAAGAACAGTACACGGGCGACACGGTAAAAGCCTACCTCGCCGCCATCAGCACGCATCTGCGCTCTGCGGTAACGATGCGCAAGGCTACGCGGAACCCGGTCGAGGTGATCACGGCCCTCAAACTGTGGCCTTGAAAAAAATTCGCGACGTTTGGCTCGATGATGTGCACCTGCCGGCATGGTTCCAAGCCGTCCAGGAATTGCCCAACCTCTTTCCATATGGTGCGATGGCGCGAGACTTCCTGTTGCTGGTGCTCTTCTCCGGTCTTCGCATGAACGAAGCCGCTACCTTGAAGCGGTCCCATGTCAAGGAAATGAGCGGCGTCATGGTCTTCGACATCCCCGCCGGCACCATGAAGGTCCGGTGCCGTCATGTCCTGCCGTTGTCGGATGTGCTCGTTGAATTGACCGAACGCAGGCAGGCCGTAACGGACTCGGCATTCTTGTTTCCGGCACCCAACAAACCATCGTCCTCTTGGTGCACCAACCAAAAAGTGTCGGCGCATATCGCGGGCCGTGTAGGCTTCCGGGTCACGCATCACCCGTTGCGAAAAACCTTCTCTACCCTGGGGATCGCCGCCGGCGTGCCCAAGGCCCATATCCAGCAATTCCTGGCGCACAAGGAGAGCATGCTGGACCAGCATTACCTGCAAACCTACCTACCCGCCCTTGAGCGAAGCATGGAGACCGTCTCCCGGTTCATCTTCGAGAAAGCGACGGCACCATCCCGGCGAAAACAGAGGCGCGTCCGCGAGCGGCTGCTTGCCAACGCCTACCCGACGCCCCATCTATCCGAGCGCGGCGGTTACGCGCCCGTGGAAGATGAATAGGAGTACAGCATGAAACATGTCTTCATCCCCGTCAATAAGGACACCAATCGGCACGCGGACAAGGTGATGACGGTAGCCCTTCGAATCGGCACTCAGGCTACAATCACATGGTTGAGTGACCTGATTGAAAAAGACCGGAGAACTACTCGAAAAATCGTGGATGCCATGGGTCTCTTCATCGACCCCGAAACCGGCTTTTTAGCAGAAAAAGAAAGGCAAGGGCGTTAATATGGAAAGCGTCACCATCCCCATCAACGAGGTTACCAGGCTCCACAAGGACAAGGTCATGACCTTGGCGCTCCAGATCGGCACCAAAACCAACTTCACGGCGTTGGGAAATCTGATTGGGACGAGTCGAAAAACCACCCGAAGGATAGCCGACGCCATGGGTCTTGTTATCGACCCCGATACCGGCCTTTTGGCCGAGTCATGCCCGGCAAAAACGTGTTGCTGCAATGGTTCCGATACGCAGGATGCCCGTTCGGTGCCCGGTCTCCGGCATCCTGACGCCCCGATCCCTGCGCATGAGCCAGGCCTTTTGCCCGGGTCGCGCCCACAAAAAATGAGCATCGGCAGCGATTACGGCTCAAGTGGTGCCCGGTTTGCGCCCACTGGGCTGGAGGGGGAAATGTGGTTCAAAGACTTGAAAAAAATCCCTGTCTTTGAAGAGCGCCCAGCACTTCCCACCGCGTGCCCGGTACAGATGTGTGATACCAACGCCTCAAGGACATCCCGTGCCCACCCGGTGCCCGGTGAGAAAAACTCAAATCAGCATAAGGCGCTTAATCAAAACGATTTATACGACGATCCCCCGGAAATTCCCACTATATGTTCTTACTCTTCTTCTTAATTTTCTTTAGAAGAAGAAAAAGAAAAAGAAGAAGAGAAAAACATAGTGGCATTTTTCGAGGATGAGCGCTGGAAGCACCTCGACGCCCTGAAGCGGAACGGCGTCATTCCCGCATCGATTCAGGCCGCGATTGACCCGTTGACCGCCGCCCATGAGGGCTTTGAATACACTTGGCGAACCAGCCGGCCAAAGTGCTAACCGCCGGCGAAGTTCTTCCCAGCGAAGCAGGGAGTCGGTTAGGAACACAGGACCGTGGCGGTCTTGGTGGATGCGGAACTCGTCCAGGGTTTCGGGTTTCTGGTCACACTTTTGGAAGTATTCCCTTTGGGCTTTTTGTTCCGCAAATTTCCTCCCGCCCTTTGTTGGAGGAAGTGATTGGGGTGCCTATGGACCTCCGCTATGTCCGGTATCCCACAGGCCAACAAGCACCGGCGGTTCTCCAATTGCTCATCGATCAGGGAGGGACCCTTGATTTTGTGCGATTTGACATGCAGGAACTCCTGTTCCGGACGCACTTAACCTTTTGTCGTTCAATCAGTTAGAGCCGTTCTCCCCGTGATTCATCTGGTGTATGTCACTGAAACGAGATTCAAGAGGAAATTCCAAAAGCTCGTTTTGGCCGCTTCCTTGCACCGAACTCTCACGCCCTTGCCATGCCTTTGTTTGAAGCTTAAAGCCTCTCCTCGCGGCTGTTTGCCCGCTTTTTTCGGCTCTCTAAACTTCTCCAGCGCTTTTTTGCAGTCAGACCGAATGAAGCGAATATCGGCAAGCTTCTGTGTCTCGCCCAGCCGGACCGGGTGAAACCGGAACTCGCGGTCCCTGATTTCGATGGGAAAGGGGTATGCTTGGATACCGCCTCGGCAGTTAGCAAGGCGTCCATGCTGAGCCCGGCGATAACGAGGTGTATCGCTCGGCCAGGTCGGTAAGGGGTCGCCAGGCCGCAGGCGATCCACTTCAGCTAAGAAGGCTTCAACTGTGGTCACCAGATCCGATTGGTCAGCCGAGCACGGCAAATTTCGGCGCTCGCACAGAGAGAGCGTTAGCTCTCTCTTCTTCTTCTTTTTGAAAAGGAAATGAAGAGGCACTGAATATGTTCGCGGTTGCGTCGCGCCCACCGCCCTCTAGCCCTTGTGCACCAACGGCCTTGCGTCGCGCTTGCCTCGCGGTTGCGTCGCGCTCCGGCTTTGCGTCGCGGTTGCGTCGCGCTCACCGCCCCCTAACCCTTGTGCACCAGCGGTCTTGCCTCGCGCTTGCTTCGCGCTTGCTTCGCGGTTTTGTGTTTTTCCCATTGTTTTTCCGGGGTGGTGTCCACCAAAAAACGGAATGTGGCACTACGGCCATTCACCGTTCTTATTACACCGTCCCCAAACCCAACGCCGATCTCCTCCATGAAGGCTTTCACCGTGCCATGGTGCAACCCTGATAGGGTTGTCAAGTTATTGACCGAGGTGGGTATTTCGTCGTACCACATTCTTGAAATCTCCAGGGCAAGGGCTTTGCGTTTCGGGTCCCAGTGCGCCCTGTAAGGGACCGGGAAAAAGAACTGTTTCACTGCGTTTGGCTCCGAATTCTGGGGTTGTAAAAGCCTCGTCGATACCGTGCAAGGCCGGTCTGGAAACGCACGGCCCCGTCTGTGATGAAAAAACCATTGGCAAAGATCAAACGGTTCGTTCATGGATGACTCCTGAACATCAATATCTATATTCTCCCATCTATTACCTCGTCGATTCCCTTGCACCAGGGCAGCGGCCCTGCTATAAACGAGAAAAATGCGTGCATGGCCTGCAAAAGGCTTCATCAATGCAGCGTGATTCAAGGCGGCGAACCCCCATATGAAGATTCGGATTGCCGATATCCCTCAGATGCATCCCTCAAACCATTTCAAATCTGGAACTGCTTTTCCCTTTGACTCAAGGCCCGTTTTCACCTCGATAGTGCAACCAGACACACATAGAGGGAAAACCTCATGCTAAAACTGGAAGATGTAAAAAAGGGCTGCCAGGTCCACGGCATTGAGGTCACCGGCATTGTCGAGATCGTTTCCGTTGACCGAGACAACGACGAAATGCTGACGGTGATATACCGGAACAATAAGGGAAACATTCGTGAACAAATGCTGTTTCGCGAAGATGAACCCAACCTGGAATTGGCCGTGGACGGTAAACCATGGAATTTCGATGCCCCTGGTTCTGAATTCAAGTTGGCCCTGGAAGCCTACCGCATCGATCAAGCCCATCTCTTCGACCCCATGATGGCTGTCCATTCGGCAAAAGTAATTCCACTTCCCCATCAAATCTCTGCTGTATACGAGGCAATGCTTCCAAGGCAACCCTTGCGCTTTGTGCTTGCCGACGACCCTGGTGCGGGTAAAACCATCATGGCTGGCCTACTCATCCGCGAGTTGATTTTACGGGCTGACGCCAGACGTATCCTCATCGTAGCGCCGGGCTCCCTCATTCAACAATGGCAAGACGAGCTTTTAGATAAATTCGACGTGCACTTCGAAATATTCAGCCGGGAAAAACAGGAACAGTGTGCAGCCGGTAACTATTTTGCCGAGAAGAACCTTATCCTTGCCCGCATCGACCAAATCGCCAGGAATGAAGACTACCAGGCCAAATTGGTTGCAACCGAATGGGATTTGATTGTTGTTGATGAAGCCCACAAAATGTCCGCGAGTTACTTCGGCAAGAAAATAAAGCGGACCAGACGCTTCATCCTCGGAGAGATGTTGGGTGCCCGTACCCGCCACTATCTCTTGATGACGGCAACGCCCCATAACGGCAAACAAGAAGAATTCCAACTTTTTATGTCCTTGTTGGACCCTGACCGCTTTTATGGCAAGTTCCGAAATAAGGCAACCATGCCGGACGTTTCCGATATCATGCGCCGGATGGTCAAAGAAGAACTGCTTAAGTTCGATGGTACCCGCCTCTTCCCGGAACGTCGGGCATACACCGCCGGCTACCGGCTTTCTCCACTTGAGGAGAACCTTTATGATGATGTTACCGCATATGTACGTCACGGCATGGACCGAGCCGAGCTACTGGACGGCAGGCGCAGAGGCAACGTGGGGTTTGCACTCACGATCTTGCAGCGCCGGTTGGCATCCAGCCCCGAGGCTATTTTTCAATCATTAAAACGTCGGGAACAGAAGCTATCCAATCGCCTAAAAGAAATTCAGGAGAAGGGGGGCTCCCTGGCCGAGGCGCTATCTCTAAATTCGCTCGATGAAGAAACCCTTCAGACCCTGGACGACTTCTCTTCCGACGAATATGAAGATATTGTCGATGAAGTTGCAGATCAGGCTACAGCTGCCGGCACACTTGAAGAGCTTGAAACAGAAATCGCCGAGGTTCGCGCCTTGACGAAGAAAGCCCAAGAAGTGGTTGCTTCCGGCAAGGACCGCAAATGGGAAGAGCTTTCCAAGTTGTTGCAAGATTCCCGCGAAATGTATGATGAAAACCGGAAGCGCCGCAAACTGCTCATATTTACGGAGCATCGCGATACCTTGAATTATCTCCTGGATCGCATCGGCACGGTGCTTGGCAATCCTGAAGCCGTGGTTTGCATTCACGGCGGAACCAGGCGGGATGACCGGGGCAAAATACAAGAAGCCTTCCGCTTCGACCCGGATGTTCTGGTATTGATTGCTACGGATGCAGCCAGTGAGGGGGTAAACCTTCAAAATGCCAACCTTATGGTGAACTACGACCTGCCATGGAATCCCAACCGTTTGGAACAGCGGTTCGGCCGCATCCACCGCATTGGCCAGGAGGAAGTGTGCCACCTGTGGAACCTGGTTGCCATGGACACCCGTGAAGGTATGGTCTTTCAAAGACTCCTTGAAAAGCTTGAAGCTGAACGTCTGCAATTAGGTGGTCGCGTTTTCGACATCCTGGGCGAAGCCTTCAGCAATGTCTCCTTGGAAGAGCTGCTCATCGAGGCCATTCGCTATGGTGAAAAGCCGGAAACCAAAGACAAGATGAAGGAAGTGATTGAAGGCGTCTTCGATAGGGAACATCTCAAGGACGTGATGAAACGACAAGCTTTGTTCGAGCATAAAATGACTCAGGAAGACCTTTTCAAGGTTAAAGAAGAGATGGAAAAGGCTGAGGCGCGCAAGCTCCAGCCCTATTTTGTGCGCGCCTATTTTATGGAAGCGTTCAAAAAACTGAATGGCGCCGTCTCCCAACGGGAACGGGGCCGCTATGAAATTCGCCATGTACCCGTTGCTTTGCGTGAACACCACATGGAGAATAACCACTCCCTCAAACCGGTCCTGAAGAAATACGAAAGGGTCTGTTTTGAAAAAGACCATGTTCACCTGTATGGTAAACCGCTCGCCGATATGCTGCATCCGGGCCATCCGCTGATGAAAGCAACCAGTGATTTGATCCTGCAACAACATCGTGGGCTTCTCAAGCAGGGCACCGTCATGGTTGACCCCGCGGATGAGACGACCGCTCACTATGTTCTCTTTATGATCGATCACAGCATCTGCGATAGCGAAAATGATCAAGTTGTTTCCCGCCGCTTACGCTTTGTGGCCATTAAGCCTGACGGCACGGCAATGGACAAAGGTTGGGCGCCCCACTTGGACCTGCGTCCGATCAACCCGGAGGAAGAGAAACAAGTTGACGATATTCTGGATGAAATCAAGGTTGGCGCCGGCCAGGAGAAAGCGGCGATCGGTTATGCGGCACGCCGGCTGATACCGAACCATCTTGCAGAGGTAAAGCGCCGCCGTGAAGCGCAAGCGGACAAAACCATGGCCGCGGTTCAAGAACGGTTGGTCAAGGAAATCAACTTTCAAACCCGGCGTGCGCTGGAACTGGAAGAAGAAGTCCGCCTGGGTAAACAACCGAAGATGGCGCCTGAGCAATTCAAGCGGAGGGTCGAAGAACTCTCGTACCGCCTGGAGCAACGCAAAAAAGAATTGCAGGCGATGAAAAACCTCAGCCCAAGAAAACCGGTTGTCATCGGCGGGGCGCTTGTCATCCCTCAGGGCCTTTTGGAAATGCGTCGCGGCAATACGGAGTTCTGTGTCGATGCCGCGGCCAGGAAACATGTGGAAACCGTTGCCATGAACGCTGTGATCGCTACCGAGCAAGGTTTCGGCCATACAATAAAGGATGTGTCCTCGCACAATTGTGGCTGGGACATCACGTCGCAACCCCCTGTCAGACCCGACGGCAGCGTGCCCGATGCCCGACACATTGAAGTAAAAGGCCGCGTCCAAGGGAAGTCCACGGTTACCATCACCCGTAATGAACGCCTGACCGCCTTGAACCAGGGTGAGAAATATATCCTGGCGATCGTTATTGTAGACGGTGATCGACATGAAGGCCCGTATTACCTGCCGAAACCCTTTTCTAATGAGCCCGAGCCCGATGAAGAAAGTATCAACATGGATTTGAAGAAACTTCTCGGCCGTGCTGTTTCCCCTCAAGATACCTTATAAGGACCACACTCTGCATGAGCACCAAAATTAAAGCGCCGAAAAAACTAATTGAAGTTGCCTTACCGTTGGATGATATCAACCGGGCAGCGGGACGAGAGAAGTCTATTCGTCATGGTCACCCCAGTACGCTGCACTTATGGTGGGCCCGGCGGCCTTTAGCCGCGGCACGTGCAGTTCTGTTCGCACAGTTGGTGAATGATCCGGGTGGAGAACGAGGCTATTTTGCGGGACGGACTAAAGCCCAGGCAGACGAAAAACGAGAAGAGCTTTTTAACATTATGCGTGACCTAATTCTTTGGGAAAGCACTAACAAAGAATCTGTTCTTGCAAGAGCGCGTGCGGCCATTAGGGAGTCATGGCTTGAAACTTGCGAAATCAACAAGTCTGTTGAAAGCTTTGACCCGGAGACGCTACCTTCATTTTACGACCCATTTGCGGGCGGTGGAGCTATTCCCATGGAGGCTCAACGTCTTGGGCTTAAGAGTGGCGCTTCCGATCTTAACCCTGTAGCTGTAATGATCAATAAGAGCATGATTGAATTTCCGGCCAAGTTTGCTAACCTCAGCCCAGTCGGCCCAATTCCTGAGGATGAAATACAAGTAACTATTAACGAAACATGGATAGGCACCCAAGGACTTGCGGAAGACATCAGGCGTTATGGCTCATGGGTGAGAGGGGAGGCCGCCAAACGTGTTGGCCACTTGTATCCTGAAGTAATAATTACCGAGGAAATTGCCAATGATAGGCGTGAACTC
The DNA here is from genome assembly GCA_030066195.1 of Acidobacteriota bacterium. Lineage (GTDB taxonomy): Bacteria > Acidobacteriota > Holophagae > Acanthopleuribacterales > Acanthopleuribacteraceae > JASJCB01. The sequence goes on along the minus strand of JASJCB010000010.1, from coordinate 18,560 downwards.
AAGCCGTTTATAGGCAAAAGCCTTATGCCTATTGCATGGCTTTGGGCACACACCGTAAAAAGCCCGAACCCGGCGTACAGCCACGTAGATGTTCCACTGATTTCAAACTTTATCCTTTCAAAAAGAAATGGAAACTATGTTTGGCTTGATCCAGTAGTTAGCAATGACACCTATCACTTCGACGTTCGAACCGGGACTCCCCCAGAGGATGCAAAGAACGGGACAAAGCTCGCCCGTGGTGCAAACTTTCGTTGCATTGTATCAAATACTCCAATTGATCCAGAATACATATATTCAAAAGCGAAATCAGAAGGATTTAAACAGCGCCTCATTGCCGTGGTAGTAAGTGCGAACAGAAAAAGAATTTATTTACCCGCGTATAGCTGTGAAAAGATCATAGTGAAAGACTGTGGAGAAGTTGATCACTTGACCGAAAAAATACCAAATAATCCACGTTGGTTTTCTCCTCCAATGTATGGGTTAGAGACTTATGCAAATCTTTTTACTAGTCGACAACTCAAAACTCTTTCGGTATTCACAGAGTTGATTAATGAAGTTCAAAAAAACATTGAACTAGATGCAAAAGGAAATATGCACTCACTTTCTTTCAATGAACCAGAAAAAGATTATGGTAAGGCTGTAGCAACCTATCTTTCTTTTGGTGTAAACAAAATGATTGACTACAATGCCACATTGGTTTCCTGGAGTAACTCGCGAGATCAGGCTAGTCATGTATTTTCAAAACAAGCGCTGCCAATGGTGTGGGATTTTGCTGAAGTAAACCCTTTCGCAAATGCTGCCGGCGATTATGCTGTTTCTTTGAAGGGTATCATAAAATCCTTATTGAAAATGCCCGTCAACGAACAAGGCTTTGCAAGACAAGAAAACGCATGTTCAGCAAATTTTGAGGACTGTATCGTCTCAACTGACCCGCCATATTATGATAATATTGGCTACGCGGATCTTTCGGACTATTTTTATGTATGGATGCGAAAAAACCTCCAATCTTCCTATCCTGATCTGTTTACAACTCTTGCCGTTCCAAAAGCGGACGAACTTGTTGCTACGCCATACCGACATGGCGGGAAAAAAAACGCGGAAATATTTTTCTTACAGGGAATGACCGATGCACTAAGAAATCTTTGCAAACAAGCACACAAAGCTTTTCCTGTCACTATTTACTATGCATTCAAGCAATCGGAGACAAAAAGAGGGGCCACTGCCAGCACTGGGTGGGAAACCTTTCTAGAAGCCGTCTTAAGTGCCGGGTTTTCGATAACAGGAACATGGCCCATGCGAACCGAAAGAGAGGTACGCTCAATCAGCCAGGGAACAAACGCTCTTGCATCGTCTATTGTGCTTGTCTGCCGTAGAAGACCAGACTTCGCCGATACAATTTCACGCAGACAATTCCAAAGAGAGTTACGAGAACAAATGCCCATAGCTTTAGATACCATGGTGGGTGGTGCGATTGGCCAATCTCCAATAGCGCCGGTTGATCTAGCACAGGCAGCGATCGGTCCGGGAATGGCGGTATTCTCCAAATATTCCGCTGTTCTAACCCAAGACGGCTCCCCCATGAGCGTGCATGACGCCTTGATCCTCATCAACCGGGAGATTACGGAATACCTGAACCCCGATGCCGGGAACTTCGATGCCGACACCTTATTCTGCGCGGCCTGGTTCGATCAATTCGGCTGGAAAACCGGAACCTTCGGCGATGCCGACACGCTGGCGCGCGCGAAGGGTACGGTCGTAGAAGGTGTGCGTGATGCAGGTGTGATTCGTGCCGAGGCCGGCGAAGTCCAGCTCTTGAAGTGGGCCGATTACCCGGAAGATTGGAACCCTGGCACGGACAAACGCCTTCCGGTATGGGAGGCCTGTCATCACATCATTCGCGTTCTCAACACCCGAGGAGAAATAGAAGCCGGCAAACTTTTGGCGATGATGCCTGAACGCGGCGAAACCATTCGCCAACTGGCCTACCACCTCTACACCTTGTGCGAACGCCGAAAGTGGGCGGAAGATGCTCGGGCTTATAACGAATTGATTACCTCCTGGCACGCAATTGTCACAACCTCTCAGGACAGTGAATCAGGTCCCCAAATGGAGTTGGACCTGGGTTTGGAATAGGACGAAAAGGAAGTTCACGATGTTAAAGCCCTGGCGCGAAGTAGCGAAACCTCATAAAGATGTTCTGGAAGGGACATTCAAGCAATCGGAATTCGCTGCTGACCTGAGCCGCGTGGTCAACGGTAGTGCACCGGAGGAATACAGCGACCCCGAAAAATTCTTTGCGCGGACCTATATCACGGAGGGCATGCGCCTGTTATTGATTTCTCTTGTCAGGCGGTTGGCCGGCCGGGGAGGCGATCCGGTCATTCAGTTACAAACGGCCTTCGGCGGCGGTAAAACCCACACCATGCTGGCAGTTTATCACCTTGCCTGCCGCCGCGTGAGCTCCGCGTCTTTATCCGGGGTGCCGCCCATCTTGGATCAAGCAGGCATTACAAACCTGCCGGAGGCTCGGGTTGCGGTGATTGACGGCATCCGTTTATCGCCCAGCCACAGCCGAAAACATGACGGCGTGACGGTCAATACCCTGTGGGGAGAGTTGGCCTGGCAATTATTAGGGGAGACGGGTTACAGCATGGTTGCCCGGGCCGATCAGGACGGCACTTCGCCGGGTAAAGAGATTTTGACCAACCTTTTATCCAAAGCGGCCCCTTGTGTTGTCCTGGTGGACGAGTTGCTTGCGTTTATCCGCCAATTGGAGCCTGGGAAGAATTACTGCGCGGGCACCTACGAAAGCAATATGACATTTGTGCAAGCGCTGACGGAAGCAATGAAAGCCGTTCCGAGCGCGGTCTTATTGGCATCTCTCCCTGAATCGGACTTGGAAGCCGGCGGGCCTCTGGGCCGGCAGACCCTCAACAGTCTGGAAAAAATATTTGCCCGGGTCGAATCGGTATGGAAGCCGGTGGGTACGGAAGAGGCATTTGAAGTGGTTCGCCGCCGCTTGTTCGAAAACGTGGGGGAGATGGGGGAACGAGGCGTCATTTGCCGGAAATTCGCTGACATGTACCGGACGCACCCGGAGCACTTTCCCGCGGAAACCCAGGCCAACACGTATTACGAGCGATTGCGCCGGTCTTATCCCATTCATCCCGAAATTTTCGACCGGCTTTATGAAGATTGGTCAACCCTGGATAAGTTTCAGCGGACACGCGGCGTCTTGCAATACATGGCCATGGTCATTCACCGCTTATGGAACTCAGGCAACTGCGATGCCTTGATCATGCCGGGTTCGTTACCATTGAGTGACAGCAATGTGCGGGATAAGAGCATTCATTACCTGCCCATGGGATGGGAACCGGTGATCGAACGCGAGGTCGATGGACCGCGGGCGACAACGACGGATATCGATAGCAAACATACTCTTTTCGGCGGTGTGCAGGCCGCGAGGAAAACAGCACGAACTATTTTCTTGGGCAGTGCCCCGGCAGTTTCGAGCCAGGTCATTCGAGGTCTGCAAGTAGAGCGCATCTTATTGGGCAGCGTCCAGCCAAATCAAAATGTGGGGGCCTTCGTGGATGTGCTGACCCGGTTAAGAGACCGGCTGCACTACCTTTACGTGGAAAAGGACCGCTACTGGTTCGACACCAGGCCCAACCTGCGGCGGGAGATGGAAAGTCGAAAGCAGGGTATTCGCATGACCGAGGTGTTACCGGCTTTGAAGACCGGGGTCAAGCGTCTGTTCGGTAGCCGGAATTCTGTTTTTGGCGGGTACCATATTTTTCCGCAGTCAATAGATGTACCCGATGATCTCGGGACCGGCCCCCGCCTGGTTGTGTTGCCTCCGAATGGGACCTATAGCCGCCGGGAAAAAGAACCGGCCTTTGCGGAAGCAGAAAAAATCTTGCGTCATCGGGGAGATCAGCCCAGACAACGTCAAAATCGGTTGATCTTCCTGGCCCCGGATGGTGATGCGATAAGCCGCTTGAAAAACCAGGCCGCCGCCTGGTTGGCCTGGCAGTCTATTGTCTCGGATTTGGACCAGGATAAATTGAACCTCGATAGATTACAGGCCAAACAAGCAAAACAGCAAATGGAAGCAGCCGAAAAGAACCTGCACCATATGGTGCGTGAAACCTTCAAATGGATTTTATGCCCCGCCTCGGAAGTTACGCGGGGAAAAACGACTTTTTATTGGGAAGCGGCGGCTATTTCTACTTCAACATCTGATCTTACCCGTGAAATTGAAAACAGGCTACACGAAGAGGAATGGCTGATTACTCGATGGGCGCCGATTCATCTGCGAAACCTACTTTATCAGTGGTACTTCAAAGACGAGGTTGTTGATGTGGGCACAAAGAAAGTTTGGGAAGACTGCTGTAGCTACTTGTACCTGCCGCGCCTTCAAAACGGACAGGTATTCCTGGAGGCAGTCGAACGCGGGGTCGCGACCAAAGACTATTTTGGTTGGGCGGCGGATAAATTGGATGATACTTACCCCGATTTTCTTTTTGGCAGCCGGAGCGAATCACCTACTTTGGATACCGCGAGTCTTCTCATCAAGCGCGAGAAAGCTCTGGCCTATAAGGAGAATTTGCGCAAAGAGGAAGAAGTCAACACAAATGAGGGCATTAAGCCGGAGGAAATTGGCCCGGACGAGACAACACCGCCGGATCAGGGACCCCGGCCAAAGCCTACCGGGGTAGAGTTAAGCTTTGAAAAAAAGAACCTTTTCTTTGGTACGGCAGAATTGGACCCTGTAAATGCGGTGCTGGAACTCCAAAAAATCATGCAAGAGGTTGCCCTACATTTCAACCTTCGGCCGGATGTTGAGGTGACCATCAAAGTGGATATCGAGGCCAAGACGAAAGGGGGTTTTGACGAAGCTACGCAACGGACGGTTAAGGAGAATTGCAACTCATTGAAATTTCGCCTGGCTGAGTTCGACTGAGACTATCGCGAACCTTGACCGTAACCGTTTCTGGAGGTTCAAGCGGGTGCTTCTGCCTAAAAGTCCAGGAGGGCCGATCTTACTGTAGACGGGTTCTTCTTCCAGCGGCAGGGTTGGGTCCGGTGATTTGGTTGGTAATAATTGTCGTGCCGCCTGGTCGGCATGCACCCAAGAGCATCAGGTGAAGTTCCTCATCAACGCGGTATCCTAACGGCCCAGACTATTAGATCAGGCCCATCCTTTCTTAACGGGTAAGCGGGATTCTTTTTCTGAGCGACATGATGTCGGTTCAGCCATGTTCAAAAGGGCGCATTCTCGTTTGTTCCAGAAGGAGGCGGGTCCGTGAACGTGGTGGAGCAGCCTCCCACGGTACGTTTTCAACACGGGAATAAACCCATGTTCGGGTTGATTGCTACAGTCTTGCTCATGTTGGTCTCTTTTTCGTCTTCCGGCCCTTCCTACCTCCGCGACGGTACGTCGGCCGAACCGTTCCGTCCCAAAAAATAGACACCGCCCTTGACAAAATCACGGCTTCGCCGCACAGCCGGCCGCACCATGAACTTGCTGAGTATTCCCTTGGTGGACGGAGGACGGCCGTTGGCCGCCGGCAAAACCTGGCGGTTCCGCTCCGCGTCGAACCCCGTTTTATGAATCATTCCAGCGGCCCACCATCTCGTAACATTGCTCACAAAGGAAGATACGACGGCGGCTTTGTTTTTCATGGGAAGGCCAGAAGGCACCCAATTGGCCACACAGGTCGCAAGGGTATTGGTACCGTTTATCGATCGCCCGAAACATGTCCTGGTATTCGGTATGCGGGTTGACATGCTCCAGTTCTCGGGTGTTCCCGCTGCGATATTCATCGAGCGGGAAGGCAAACCAGTAAGGGCCGATTTTGGCCGGAACGACGATCCAGCATCGATAAAGATAACCGTCCTCGTACGAAACCGCCGTTTCGATCGGTTCCTTCCGGTAATAATCGTCTCTTTGCGCCATCAATCCCTTAAACGTAGCGGAGGAACCGAAGTAATGGTCCTTGTCTCCATGGTCCATAAAACAATTGGCGGCGTATCGATCATCGATGCCATGCCATGTATCTTCCCGCCAAATGCATTCCAAGCCGCGATAGATGACATGGTCCGGCATGACATAGTCCGTTCGGTACTGGATGTGGCGATCTTGAGCCAGATATTGGTCGTGACACTCAGCTACAGCCTGATGAAGCTCAGGCAATAGACCTTCCAAATCAGGAAGTGAGACCTCAGGGGTAAACAAGTCGGTATCGATCCCCTGAGCGGCACACCATGCCCGTACCTGTTGGAAAACAAGAAACGCATGGGTGAGTTTGGTGTAGAGTTGAACCAGTCGCTCGGAAGTGCCCGAACATCGACCGGGGATTAAGTGCTTTCCTTCAAAATAGGCTGCCTCAATCATGGCTCGGTGAATCTGAAGATAGGTCGTCACCTCTTTGAGGGTCATCCTTTGCCCGGCACGCACCAAATCACTGAGGAGTGACTCTGCTAAATCAACGATAGCCCGGCTTCTGAGTGGATCTTGATGGGGCCGGCACGCGGCAACACTTCGTGAAGGTCCTTCATTCGCCATGACCACCAGGCGCACAGAGGCTTTCCTGTCGCATCCATTCCAAAGGCATTCGGTCGTATCGTTACACTTTAGGTGTTGAACCTCAATCAGAGAGACCTCCAGACAAATGACACGCACATGATGATTCTCAAACCGCGAAGCAACCGACGTCCAAAAGCCTCCAGGTGCTTTTGGCGGGACTTGTGTTCGGGCCTTTGGAACCGTTTCCGGGGGATATGAGGCATCGCCGCCTCGTTGATGACAATGCCGAATTCCTTGGGTAAAGCGATTTTCCAACGCCAACCATACCAGGCATTGATGAGACGATCATGATGGCTGGGGACCACGCCGTCAGGCTCTTTCGGGAGCTTCCGTCTGCGATATTGGGCCAAGACATGATATGCCCTTTTTCTAGCGACCAAGGGCTCCATGCCCTCAAACAGTTTGGTTTGGAACAAACGTTTCGACTGAGCCTCTTCCAGGATGGTGTCAATACCATAAAGCCTTTCATTGCTCAGCCCAATGATGAAGGATGAATAGGCCATGGGTCGGCCCTTCTTATGTTCCATTCACGGCTCCTCATGGCTTCAGGTCAAAACGGTTCATCATCGGTTCGCTTTCCTCACTCAACAATGAGAAGTTTCCAACGCCAGCCAAACCAGCCGGGCTTGGGACATTGGCCGGATAAGTGGATCGTTCCATCGCCTTGTTTTGGGAAATCATGGTAGGTTCGCAAACGGCCCATGGCGACTTTGACCCGTTGTAGTGGGTGGTCCGCCATTGGTAATAGTCCGTTGGCCTCGGCAAACCGGGCGATGGTGGCCGGAGAATACAACGCGTCCTCCTTGAGGCTTTCAATAATGTGCGCATATTTCATGGGGCGCCCGGCCGGTTTTCCCATTACGGACTGCCCCACGTATCTTGAGCCTGACTGAGATGCCCGCTCAACCAGGACTGGAAAGGCTGTCTTGCCATACCTTTCCATCGATAAAAGCCCTCCTGTCCATATAAAGCAGAAAGACGAGGGGATATAGAAACAGCCCCTAATATCCCCTCGCCCACATTGAGTATGCAGGTGGAAAAGGCATGCACGTTGGTGGTTGGGTCGATCGTCTTATCCACCTGCATAACTATTTACCCTCCGATGGAGGGAACGTATCCTGGTTGAGGAACGCTGTTTGATTGCTCATCATGGCCAGATCCCACTCCATGCCCATCCACCTGGTTTTTGAGGATGGCAAATCCTTCGGATAGGTTTCGATCAGGTGATGGGCCACATCCAGTGCGGTTTTTAATTGCTCGGCTGTCGGCGTGGGCCATCGGTGCTCAGCAATGAATTTCGCGAATTCCTCGGCGTTCATCGCGCCCCTATTCACTAAGTTCAGCTCGTGGTAAAAAGCTTGGACTTCATTAACCCAATCGGTTTTAGTTGGCATAGGGCGCTCCTATATGGTCGTCCGAAGACTGTCCTTCCTTCCACCGTTCCTGAAGTCACAGTGAATACAGGTCACCGTTCCCGGGGTGATGCGAAGGTAAAGCATGTGATGATTGGCCCCGCCCAGAACCAGCATTCCATGCTTTTTGGCCCTGGCATAGCGGGTACCCTGAAGCTGAAACGAAACCTGCCGGCGATGCCGCTTGCATTGGGCTTCATCTAATGGTGCGTGCCGAACAATCCCGGCCATATCAGGCGGGTTGTCGGCCATGGCCTGGCCTACGGCTGAATCCACATCATCGTGAGGATCAAGACCGATGAGTCTCACGTCGCCCACGGTCATGATCTGGGGATGGACATAAGGCGTGAATTTGGACGACTCAAAAAGGTGGCCAAAGTGGTTAGCATCATCCTCTGCAGACGGGAGCAGCATCAGGCGGGACGGCGGGAGATCGAGAAAGGCTCTTAATGTCTGAAGGTTGGCCGAGGCAATCAGGTAATCTTTGGTTCGTTGCGCGGCAATGCTCGTTACCACGAGTGCGGTCGGTCGATTCATGTACTGAGTGGCAAGATAGCTGTAGAGACCGTCCATCTCGCCTGCGACCGTTTGATAGAATGAGGGGATAAACAGGACATTGGTCAAGGCGTACCTCCTGTTGTGGCAGGGAGGGTACCAAGTGCCGTTTTTATTTCCCACTCATGAAAGGGCATCACATTTTCGGCCGTGACCAAAGCGCCGCAAGACTTTCCCTTATGCCCCCAAGGGGCCTGATAGTTGACAATCAGTTTCACCGGCTTTCCGCATTGGTGACATACCAGCTTCAGTTTCGGGCTGGTCAACCATGTTTCCCGAGGTAGAAACGCTGCCTTGATAAGCTGTTCTACCTCGGGAGAAAAGGCTTCTCCACTCTTGAGTACGGCCAGTGCAAGGGCGTATTTTTGGGGTATAGAATGGTTGGGATCGGCGATTAAAAGGCGTGCATGGATGATGGCCTTCGATCCGAGGTTGCTTGCAAGGAGGTCGTTCATCAATTCGATCAACATGACCTCCACGAAAGCCGCATGTTCATCGCAGCACCCCGCCCATGGTTTGTTCCCAAGGCTGAGGTAAATACACTCGATAAAGCTTGGTTTTTCTTGTCAAGGGGTCCAGGCTCCAGTGGTGCAGTGCGGCCAGGAAAGGGTGAAGATCCTTCGGTTGTACGATAATCGGTGGCAAGGACAACAGCTTGGACGTCAAGTCAGGGAAGGCCGTTATCATTTCCGGCGTAGAAAGGGGAAACGGAAAAGTTGGTCGGGAAAGATAGCCTGTTGCTACTTCGGCCATGTAGCGATAGGCCAATACCTTCCCGTTGTAATCCCCAAGGGGCGGTAGGCCCCGCTCAAGCTTGGCGAGGTGTCGTGCAACCTGGTTGCGTTGTGCCAATTGATGACGGGCCGGGTAGATGCGCCGGGCAATATCAAGTGCCGTCACCAGTTCAAGCGGATAGAGGTAGGATAGGGATTTACGGAACAATGATCGGCCTCCACAGCAAACAATAAACATGTTTTTCCTATAAAAAATATATCCTCAGGCTTAGGGCACGAGAAAAAACAGTAAGAAACTTCTCATTTATTTCTCTCCTTAATCCAAAGACTGGATTGATAGGAAGAAACACAAAAAAGAAGGGACCCCGACAGGGGCCGAGGTCCCATCTCAAGCGCCCCCTATTGATTAAAAATCATACAGATAATGCCCCCTAATCTCCTTTGGTGTATTTCAAGGTTCCTCAATGTAAAGGTTTTCAGAGTCAAGGAGGCTGAAAATAAAATGACTAACGAGGTAATTTCACTTATCAGCTCCTAGGAAACGGCCTAGAACCACGTTGAAGACACCCCGAAGTCTAAATAGAAAATGGATAGTTTACAAGGGACACACTCAGGGACAAATCCATTATTTTCAATATAGAACAGGCCGTGACAACTGAAATGATGGTGCACTCCGAAAAAATGACTTTTACCTAAAGCATACGATATACCTTGATAATCAGCCTCCGTTTGTAAAAATACATGACGTATTGCAAATGCCAGAACAATGGTGTAAAATATATGCAAAGGAGTTTTAAGGTGCAACCCCCGAAGTATATACAGGTAGTTCGCCTATTAGCGCCAGGTAAGATGATTAGCTTTAGAGAAGCAGCAAACCTGGGTAGTAGGCATTTTAGTTGGTATAAAGACTACGAAAATCCTGTAAAAGAAATGGAGAAAATGTTACGCTCTTCTCTCAAGCGTTACCCTGAATTGATAACTGTAATTGAGGAAAAGCAGTTTATTGATACCAGCTTGGCATTGAATTTTGCTCACTCTAAATATCCAACAAGCTACTACGAAGAAACCATTGAATCTTGTGATTACGAGCGCCCGCGCTCACTTAAGCTAACCTTTGTTGCTGTAATGTCGTTCCTCTTGATGGGATTTTTTTTAATGATTGATTCGAATAACCTTACTAATGGTTTATATCACGCTAAAAACGTCGAGGGCTTACTCATACTGAATCGTATGACAAAAAAGGAAGTCCCTGTTGACCCGGCAATATCAGATGAAATTCATCAAATAGAAGAAGATTTTGACCTCAATTTAAAGTATTCATCAGAAAAATATGCATATCCTCTGCGTGAAGAGGTTGCTCACCGAATCTCTAATCTATATAATGGGCATGTTTTTATGCATAACGATAACTTAGTTGGTATTTTCCCTCACTTAAATGAACCTACATGGTTAGTCGAAAATGACGGAGTACTACACCCGATACATATAGGTACTCCGATAAAAACCTATGAAGCTGCAGGGACTGTTGTTGATGTGAATTTATACAGGTTGACATTTATGAATGACAGTGGTTTTCTGAATCAATTCGAGCGACCGTTGCTTAAACACTTAGGTATTTTTCCAGAAATAGCCGGCCCTAAAAGCCTCATTTTCCCAATGAAAGATCGAGGTAATTGGGAATTCTTGTCGAGTTTTTTAGGTATGGAAATTAATCCTGGGATTGGAAATGTCTTTGGTGCTTTCCCACCATGGAAGGACTATGATTCGCTCAAGAAAATTTTAGAAAATGATATTCGTTTTTTTCCTGGCTTTTATGAACAAAAGATTGACTTTCGAGGATCAGCCTCTGATTTTCTTTCTGTTGTTCTTAAAGAATGGCCTGGAGAATTCGAATTAGGTGTTTACAACGATATCATTTGGTATCGCGGAGAACCTTTTAGTGATTGCTTACAAAGTCTCAATATGATGGTTGTAAGTAAAGGTGATCAGATTGAGATTTGGGAACTAGAGAGGTGATAAATGAAGAACCTTAGGTTTTTGATTGTCTTGCTTTTTTTTCTATCTTTACCCTTAAACTCCGGGCCTGGGGGTAGTAAAACCAAACTTGAAATTGCCCCTTTCGACCCTTGTGCTAACCCTGTTGGGTGGTGTTTTGAGGTATAGTTCGTGTTTTTATTGATAGCCTCCCTTTGCGCCCAAACAATCACGGGCAATCTATACTCCACTAATGGCCAGTGGCCAATAGGCTGTGCAAGCTATGAGTCTGGCGTTTTGGTTCTTCCGGCTTCAAACAAGGTCTTTATTGTGCGTGATCACCAAGTTGAAATAATCGCAGAGTTTCAAAACATTTTTTCAGCGATCTATCATAGGGGCACCTTCGTTGTCTCTGATGAAAATGGAACCCATTTTTTTGACGAAAAATTAGTCAAGAACAAGATTCTAGACAGCTCTTTTTTAAGGCTCTTTCCTGGTAAAGACCTGTATGGGCTAAACTTACCTTCCCATGACCCTTACCCTAAACTCTTCAAGAACCTATCTACAGGCAAGAGAATTTTCAGAAAACCGTATCACTATGACGATCACCAAGCGTGGGTATCTCATAAAGGGCACTGGAATTTTGTTTACTGGGCAGGTACGCCAGAATTAATTTATGTTTTTGGTCCACAAGTTGACAAAAGCAATAACGATCGAATGGTGCCTGGAAACTACCCTAAGCTTGATCTTCCGATAAACTTTCCAAGAACGAGGCAAAACCAAACAATTAGAATGAAGAGTAGAGCGTTCATCCTTGCTCAGGAGATTTTAGCAAACACCACCCCGGTCTATTTCAACTTTGCAAAGAATTTGTTTGTAATTGCCTTTGAAATTGGCATAAAAGACCCAAAAAATGAGTACTATATAGGTTCTAAAATTCAAATATTATCCTTCTCTCTAACGGGAAACCTATTGAGCAAATACGAGTCTTTTGGTCAAATTGTGGGGATAGATAATAACAATGTAGTTATTCTCCATGACTCAGAAATTACGGAATCCCCTATTTTGAAGTGGAATACTTTGAGTGGGGCTGCCAGAGAAAAGGCTCATTATCTTTTAAAAGACTTTAAACGGCGAGGAAAGCGATCCTGGACAATTTATATTGAGCGTATGGGGATCCCTGATAAGTGACTCATAACAGGTCATATCCACGAACATGACCAAAATGATGCGTAACACACTGTGATCTGGTAGACCGAACAACCATTCCTTAAGATGGAAAAAGCCCGATCTGGCCGTCTCTTTCCAAATCGGGTTTGGGGGAACTGGAGTGTGGTTTAAGGATAACAGAATCCATGCGATCGATAAACAGGGCTCGGCAAATTAGGTGTCTTCCCAGCCTACCCGTGGTAAGATGATTTCCCAAGTGAGGCCAATGATGATTAGCAAAATCACACAACGGAACATCACAACATCCGGGCGCATCACCCTGAACTTTGCGGTCAGCCTAACGTATACCAAGGTAAGCCAAGCAAACCTAGGAATTACAAACTTTTTTTCGCCCAAAACCCCCGGTTCGCGCATAGGTCGCGCACCGATCACTCGCCACGGTGAACACAGGCAAAACAAGCTACTTACCCAAAGCCGTCAAAAGACTCCGGGCTTGAATTTTAGATGATCAACAGTGTTAATCCTGGGAGCGCAAATTTTCTTTCCAACGCCATCCATACCAACCAGGACGCATTCCTTGGCCTGGGATCAGGTAAAAACCATCGGGTTCATCAGGTAGGTTTCGACGGCACCAATCCCCAAGGCGTTTTCGCGCTCCTGTTCGGTCCTCTTTATCAACCCACTCAGCCATATCTACAATTTTAACAGCGGAATAAAGCTCGTTATCCTCAAGATTGCAAATGAGTTGATAGCGTTTCTGGTCTAAGTGCCTTCCCATTTGGAAATGGTATCCTCGTACCTGAAAAGGTTACAGCTCTAATCGTGCTTATTTCAGTGAAACAATAGTTTGTTGATTTCGTAGAAATTTATTAGTCAATCAGATACCTGCGAAGAGGTGAAAATCATGAAAAAGAAACTCACGCTCAAAGAAATCAAGGTCAAGAGCTTCAAGACTGCAGAAAAAGTGGCGGGTGGGATGACGGTCGGCTGCGTACCTACCCTCCCGCACCGCATCTGTGTCAGCTTCGCCGATCATACGGTCTGCCATAAATGCCTCACGTGGCAAATAGATTGCGAAGACCCGACGACTGATTGCTGAACGGCTGCGCGCCCCGGCCAAATACTGAATACCAAACGCTGAACGCCCGCGCGTCCCAGCCGACCACCGATTGCCTGCGCGGCCTGGGCGGTCCCGCCCGACCTGTCACAAGCGTAACGAAAACACAAAAACGTCGCACAGGTGCTTGGTGCACGCCTTTCTGGACAGGCACCGGCTCGCGCGCTCCACCACGCTAGCGAGCTAAAGCGCATCGCCCCCATCAAGGCACACCAGATTCAGGCCGATTTAATGACCGCCTTGATAAACTTGGATCAGGAGAAACACGCCGAAGCCGAGGCGTTATGTCCGGCGATCCTAAAGAAAGCCCGCGAAGGTTCCCCCGCCATGATCGTGAAAACAAGCGTCAAGGCTGGGTCTAATCCATGGTTCGAATGAAATAAACGCGGCCTTCGCGAGCCCCATGATATCGGACGCCCACTCAAGGACCCGGGAATGGGGCGCGATTCTTCCAACAAAGACACCAGGCCCGGCGGGGCGGTGCCCTGACCCTCCGGCCCCTCTGACTCAACCGACGACAATCATTCAACCAATGATCAAGGAGGACGCCATGATCGTGAAGACAAGGGTAGAGGCAGGGGCTAATCCCTGGATCGATTGAGACAAACAAAGACTTCATGAACTCCATGATTCCGGACGACCGCTCAGGAAGCCAGGCATGGGGGCGACAACAATATCAAGCTCGGTGATCCACCCGATAGCGAACAATCATTCACGCATTGATCAAGGAGGACGCCATGACCGTGAAGACAAGGATAAAGGCCGGGGGTAATCCCTGGGTCGATTGAGACTAACACAGGCTTCGCGAACCCCATGGTTCCAGACGCTCGCTCAGGGAGTCGGACATGGGGTCGCGACTCTCCCGACATAAACACCAAAAACGGTGGGACGGGTGTTGATGCTCAAACCGAGGTCTCTCGTCGGCATGACACCCGTTGGCAACGCTCTCGTTTTGGAGGATGAAATGAGCATTCCCAATGGCAGCATGGCCATCGCGAACAAGACCGGCGCAACACTGCATGTCTACGACTTCAAATACCTCAATGGCCCCAAATTAGAACAACACATTACGATCGACACGGACGATACTCGGAACCTGGCGATGAGTGAGCTGAGCGGCATGCGGGTCTACTTCTCAAACGAGACGTTCCCCAACAGCCTGGAAAAGAACATCGCGCCGGACATCTTCAACCCGCAGCTCGGTGGCGGCAAACCCTTCTCGTTCATCGAATACACCTACCTGTCTAGGGTGTACACCGTTGACATCTCGATCGTGGACACGCTCTCCTACCCGCTGGTCATCGGTTTCGACAACCAGCCAGGAGCCTGGGGCATCCAATCCATGAGCAAGATCGTCGAGGAACTCGAGGCTCGCGGCAAGCCCTGGAATCATTTGACCTGGAAACGGGAGGATGGCAGCATCCTGCGCATCGTGGCCCCCAACAAGGCCATGAAGCCTCCCCAGGGTCTGGCACCGGCCTCGATTGCCACCTTCAGTCGTGAGTTCCCGCCCGATGGGCACACCCTCAGCCCGGACAACTGGACCGCCTGGCAGGAGTCCGCGACCGAACCCGAGAAAACCGGCTGGGTCAAGGCGATGCATGCCGCGTCCAATGGCCGGCTGCCTTTCGCGACCGGGAGTGAGAGTGTCGACCTGTACGGGTTCTTCCTCTTCCCCCTCGACGAGAGAGACGGGCAATTCACCAATATTCCCGAAAACATCCACTTCACCATCGAGGTCTATCCGAACTGAGGCAACCTGGCCGGTGACCGAGGCAGACAGGCCCGCCCGATTGACACATGAATCACAACGCGGGGGTATTCGCCCGCCCTGGAAGACATTCGCTCGGAATGCAATAAAAGCGAACTTCATGTCAAAGCGAGCCGTTTTTGGCTCGCGAATGCTCCCACTCCAGAGAATCCGTGCTTGAAGCTCATCGAGTTCCAGCCGATAAACATCCCGTCTCGCAAGTAGCAGAACGTCGGGAATTTGAGATCGAAATCCTTGCAGTATTGCTTTTGACTGAGCGTGGCCAACTCCGATCACGTGGTCTATCCCTACCTGTTACGAAATGTCACCATTACCCATCCGAACCATGTATGGAGCACCGATATTACCTACATTCCCATGCGTCGCGGTTTCACGAAGGCGAGCTTTTTTGAACCATTTTGGCCACGCTCTTGACTTACAAATTAAGGGTTCGGAACGCCCGATGGGAGGAGGGTCTCATGAAACCCACTTCGAGATACGAGCCTGTCAAACCTCTTTCCGAGCCTTTTGCAGCGGAGCCGGACCCGGCAGGAATGGCCGTTTCCAAGTTGGTCAGCACACGGGCTGGAAGAAGTGATTATTGCGGCCTCAAAAAAGGGGCTGACTTTGAATAGGTTGTAATCCACTGATGCCTAAGGGCGGCCAGAGCGAGAGGAAATCTTGGTGGTCGTCCTAGACTCGCCGAAGATGATCCCAGGATCATCATGGCCCGTAAAATGAACGAAGATCGAGTCATCCCGATTTCACTCGATCAAGAATCCGCCACTTGCCGTCATTCATGACATCGTTCACGGAGATCTTTCTTTAATGACATCCAAGCTCTGGTACGTTATCTTTATTTCGAATCCTGGGATAGTTTGTTCGACTTCATGATTGAAAGCCTGGAGTGGACCTCCGGCGGGTTAGTTCTTCACACCAGGAGGTGAGCTTGGCGGTCTTGAAGCCTTGGCGCCTGTATTCAGGGATGCATCATCCGGTCGATTTTTATTCACCCCCGCGTACCGGTACTTACAAACCCGCTCGATGCACGAGCATGCACGAGCCAGGGTGTCGTCAAAGTGGGCGTGGGCATTGCTTTCAGCGATCACTCAGGGTATAGTCTTCCAAATTTACGGGCGCCTTCGCCCGATTCCTTTCGAGAGAGGGTTTTTCATGTCATTGTCCAACATGTGCCGGCGGTTGAAATCAGGTGAGGCGCCCATCGCCGTGGTGGGTCTGGGGTATGTGGGCTTGCCTCTTGCCGTGCACATGGCGCGCAAGTTCCGCGTGGTCGGTTTCGATGTCAACAAGGATCGCATCGCCCGGTTGAAAAGCGGCAAGGACGATACCGGCGAGGTCAGTGACGAGGATCTGGGATCTGTCGAAATCGGTTTTTCTCACGACCCCGATGTGATCGCCGATTCGCCGTTTATCATCGTGGCCGTGCCCACGCCTATCGACGACGCCTGTAACCCGGACCTACGACCCATGATCGGCGCGAGTCGGTCGGTCGGTAAGGCTCTGCGGCCCGGCAGTGTCGTGGTTTTTGAATCGACCGTCTATCCCGGTGTCACCGAGGATGTTTGCGGGCCGGTTTTGGAAGAGGAGTCCGGCCTGGTTTGCGGTCGCGATTTCTTCCTGGCTTACAGCCCCGAGCGCATCAACCCCGGCGACAAGGTGAATACCTTCGACACCATCGTCAAGGTGGTCAGCGGCCAGACGCCCGAGGTTCTGGATCTGGTGACGGACATCTACAGTGAGGTGGTTACCGCCGGCGTTCATCGGGCGCCCAGTATCCGCGTCGCCGAGGCCGCCAAGGTGATCGAGAATACCCAGCGCGACCTGAACATCGCCCTGATGAACGAACTGGCCATTCTCTTCGACAAGATCGGCATCGATACCCTCTCCGTCTTGCGCGCCGCCGGCACCAAGTGGAATTTCCTGCGCTTTACGCCCGGGCTGGTCGGCGGGCACTGCATCGGCGTCGATCCCTACTACCTGACCTACCTGTCCCAGAAAGTGGGTTACCATCCGCGCGTCATTCTCTCCGGCCGCCAGATCAACGACGGCATGGGCAAGTTCGTGGCCGAGCAGACCATCAAGCAGATGATCAAGGCCCACGAGGAAATTGCCGGAGCACGCGTGTTGGTGATGGGTCTCAGCTTCAAGGAAAACGTGCCCGACATGCGCAATTCCAAGGTCTTCGACGTGATCCAGGAGTTACGCGAGTACGAGGTAGAGGTATTGCTCCACGATCCCATGGTGGTCCCCGAGGAACTCCGCGAGGAGTACGGCGAGGAGATCACTCCCCTGGAGGAAGTCGGCAGGGTAGACGCCGTCGTTCTGGCCGTCAACCACCGTCATTACCTGGAGATGGGCGTGGAACGCATCTGTGCCTTCGCCAAGCCCAACACGGTGCTGGTGGATGTCAAGGGCGCCTTACCACATGAGGACGTGGAAGCTCTGGGCCTGCGGTACTGGCGTTTGTAAGTCGTTATAAACAAAGCGCCGGCTTACATCTTGCTCTCAAAAGCAATGCAGCCGGAGCCGAAGTTACTGCAATCGGTCCTCATGTCGGGTAAAATGTTGATCTCGGCTGACACTTTCGCCTCGGGAGGAATCTCTACCTTGAGTAAACGTCGCCGTAAAATAGTGGTTCGCTTGTGTAATTGGATCGGGGACGCGGTCATGAACATACCCGCCCTTGAAGCCGTTCGCCGGTCCAATCCCGATGCTGAAATAACCGTGATCGCGCGTTCTTGGGTAGAGGATGTGGTCTCCTTTCGACCCGACCTGGTGGACCGTTGTCTCTCTTTCGATGACCGCGTGGGCGCGCTGGGTCTTATTCAATTCATCCGCCGTCTGCGCGAGGAGCGTTTCGACATTGCCTTCACCTTTCTCAACCACATCAAGGGTTCCATCATCCTTGCTTTGGCGGGTATCCCCATCCGTGTCGGGTTTCGCAAGTTGGAGACGCGCTTTTTCCTGACCAACCACTTGGATCGCAAGAGCATGCCCAAGGATCGTCACCAATACGAGGACTATCTGGATTTGGTCGAGGGCGCCGGTTTCTCCATAGAGCCGCGGCCCGGCCCCCGGCTTGACCCGGACTTCGAACTGCGCAAGAAACTGGCCGCCGAGCTGTTGACCGGCCTGCCCCAGCCCATGCTCGCCATTCAAGCCGGCGCCGCTTTCGGTACCGCCAAGCGCTGGTTGCCGGAACGCTACGCCCTGACCGCGCGTCAATTTATCGAAC
>JASJCB010000232.1 GCA_030066195.1 Acidobacteriota bacterium | reverse complement strand
GGGGTGGCCCAGGTTCAGCGGTAATTCGACCAAACGCCGGCGAAAGATATCGGAGACATGCAGTCGCTCGGACAGCATCTTTCGATAGATTTCGAAGGTCAGCGGGCCGTCGGGAGTTTGACCGTCCACAATGCAGACGCCGCCTACATGCATCGGCGCTCTTTCAGATTCAAGGTAAAGGAAAGCGGCATCCAAGCCGGACAGAGGTTTCATGTTCTTATCCTACCGGAAGCCAGGGACAAAAGGCAAGTATTGTCCTTATGGTTCTTCTTCCGTTTTAATTGTCGAAGCTCGGCGTTCCCAGTTGGTTCTCCGTGGCGGCTACCGAGGCGGCTACCGAGGCGTCCCCGGTGACGTTGGTGACCGTGCGGCACATATCCAGGATGCGGTCCACGCCGAGGATCAGGGCGATGCCCGCGCTGGGCACGCTGATCGCTTCCAGGATGACCACCAGCATGATGATGCCGGCGCCCGGAACGGCCGCGGTGCCGATGGAGGCCAGTACCGCCGTGAGGATGATGGTCAACTGGTCGCCCACACCCAGGGACAGGCCCAGGGCTTGGGCGATGAACACCGCGGCGATGGCCTGGTACAGGGCGGTGCCGTCCATATTGATGGTGGCGCCCAGGGGCAGTACGAACGAGGAAACCTCCTCGGAGACACCCAGGTTCTGTTCGCAACGCTCCATGGTGACCGGCAGGGTGGCGCCGCTGGAACTGGTGGAAAAGGCCAACAGTTGCACGGGGCCCAGTGCCCGGAGAAAGTCGCCCAGTTTCAAGGGCGTGAAGATCTTCAGCACCGTGGTGTAGACCAGGGTCATTTGCAGCAGCAAACCCACGACCACCGCGATACAGTAGAAGCCCAGGCCGCCCAGGAGTTCCCAGACCGAGCTGAGATCATCCGCGGCAATAGCGTTGATGGTATCCGCAATCAGGGCAAAGACGCCGATAGGCGCGAACAGCATGATGGTGTCTACCATCTTGATGACCACGTCGTTCAAACCCTCGAAAAAGCCCAGGAAGGATGCGGTCCGTTTTTTGTCTCCTACCTGCACCAGGGCGATGCCGACGAAGATGGCGAAGAAGACCACCTGCAACATGTTGCGGTTATTGCCCGCCGAACTGAAGAAGTTGCTGGGCACCATGTCCACCAGGGGCTGCAGCGGACCGCGCTCCCTGGCGGCGCCGGCCGCCTCTTCCTTGTCGGCGACGCTCGATTCGTAGGTGCTTTGCAGCTTGGTGCGCATGTCCTGGGGCAGGCTTTTGCCGGGTTGCATGATGTTGACTACAAGCAGGCCGATGGTCACCGCAACCGCCGTGGTGGCGATATAGATGGTGATGGTCTTGCCGCCGATACGCGATAGTTTTTTCAGGTCCGACAGGGAAGCAACGCCGGTGATCAAAGAACCCAGGACCAGGGGAATCGCAATCAGCTTCAACAGGTTGACGAAGATCTTGCCGAACGGGGCAATCCAATCACTGGTAATCCAGCCCAAGCCGGTGGATGCGGCAATGACGCCGTAGACAAGGCCCAGTACCATGCCGAGAAGAATTTTCCAATGTAAGGCAAGCTTCATGCGGATTCCCTCCAGTCATTCATAAAGATAAAGTGAAAATGCGGCGGGGCGCCGGCGGCGCCCCTTTTCGATCAGCCCTGTTTGGCCTCGTCCCGTAGGGCGCGGCGCAGGATCTTGCCCACGTTGGTTTTGGGCAATTCATCGCGAAACTCAACATGCTTGGGTTTCTTGTAGCCGGTGAGGTTTTCACCCGCGAACTTGCGGATTTCTTCCTCGGTCAGGTTGGGGTCTTTTCTGACCACGAAGATCTTGACGGCCTCGGTCGACTTGGGATCGGGCACGCCCACGGCCGCGCATTCCAGCACGCCGGGGTGGGCGGCGATCACGTCTTCGACCTCGTTGGGGAAAACATTGAAACCGGAGACCAGGATCATGTCCTTCTTGCGATCGACGATCTTGAAGTAGCCTTCTTCGTTCATCACGGCGATGTCGCCGGTGCGCAAGGCGCCGTCCTCGTGGAAGACGTTTTTGGTTTCTTCTTCCTGGTTCCAGTAGCCGCGCATCACCTGCGGACCTTGGATGCACAGCTCGCCGGACTCGCCCATGGGCACCAGTTTCCCGTCGTCATCGCGAATGGTGACCACCGTCGAGGAGATGGGTAGGCCGATATAACCGTTATACCCTTTCAGGCTGAGCGGGTTGATACAGGCGGCGGGGCTGGTTTCGGTGAGGCCGTATGCTTCGATCAGCGGGGTTTGGGTCAATTCCTGCCACTTTTCCGCCACGGGACGCTGTACCGCCATACCGCCGCCCAGAGCCAACTTGAACTTGCTGAAGTCCAGGTTTTTGAATTCTTCATTATTCAAAAGCGCGTTGAATAAGGTGTTGACGGCGGTCAGGGTGGTGAAGGGGTATTTCTTCAATTCGCCGACGAAGGCTGGGATATCCCTGGGGTTGGGGATAAGAATGTTATGCGCCCCGATCGAGGAGAACACCAGGCAGTTGGCAGTCAACGAGAAGATGTGGTAAAGAGGCAACGGGGTAATGATGATTTCCTTGCCTTCTTCAAGAGAACTGCCGATCCAACTTCGCGATTGGGTGACATTAGCGACGATGTTGCCGTGCGTCAGGATTGCGCCCTTGGAACGGCCGGTGGTGCCGCCGGTGTATTGCAGGAAGGCGATGTCGTCGAAGGTCAGGGGGTCGCGGGTGAATTCACCGCTGCCCTGCGCCATAGCCTTCTTGAAGGTGGTATGGCCCGGCAGACTCCAGGCGGGCACCATCTTCTTGATGCGCTTGACCACGAAATTGACGATCAGGCTTTTGGGGAAACCCAGCATATCGCCGATTTCGGTGACCACCACGTGTTTGACGGGCACCTTGTCGCGCACGGCTTGCAGGGTCTTGGCAAAATTGGCCAGGATGACGATGGTCGTGGCGCCCGAATCGTGTAACTGGTGCTCCAACTCGCGGGCGGTATAGAGGGGGTTGACATTGACGATGACCATGCCGGCCCGCAAAGCGCCGATGAGGGCGATGGGGTACTGAAGGATATTGGGCATCATCAGGGCAAGGCGATCGCCCTTCTTCATGCCCAAGGTATTTTGAACGAAGGAGGCAAAACGCGCGCTGGCCTGGTCCAACTCGCGATAGGTCAGGGTTTTACCCATGCAGCTAAAGGCCGGTTTATCGGCATATTTCTGGAATGCCTGTTCGAAGACGACGGGAACGTTCGCCGCCCAACTGGTGTCGATTTCGACGGGAACGCCTTGTTCGTACTGTTTATGCCAGACTTGCTCTTCCATAATTCTCTCCCCGGTAGAATGCATGCGATCTACTCAATCATCTGTCGGCGGGAAGCCTGAACCGGCTTCATTGCGGCCGGCCGCCGTTTTATGAATGATCCGAGTCGTAGTCTAACATACAAGCTTCAGGCTGCAAGCTTCAAGCTGCAAGTAGTTTGTCGGGGGACTTGCCTTTCGGGATTGGATGCTCGACCCGTAGGGATTCGAACCCTCGCTTGGGTGCTTATGAGACTCCTAATCTGCCGACAGGGTGAAAGGTCTTTAGTTGCGAATTGACATAAAATCTTTTAGCTTTGATATGGTCAAGGTCGGAGGTTTGTTATGACAAGGGCGCTGAGCGATCTCAAGGATGAAGTGTTGGCCCTTTCACACAAAGATAGGGCACTGCTCGCCAACCTCCTGGTTACCAGCTTACAGGAGACTGAGTCCGAGGAGAAAGTTGCGGCTCTATGGCGTCGGGAAGCCGAGCGGCGATTCCAAGAATATAAAAAAGGTAATATCGATTGGCTCCCGTTGGACGAAGCCTTCGAGAGAGCCTATCGGGATCTGTAGTGAAAGTCATCGGCTTCCTTGACCCTGCATGGACCGAAATGATGGAAGCCGCAAGATACTATAACCAACAATCGAGAAACCTCGGTAGTCGTTTCCTTGACAGTGTTTACGCCCTCGACTGGGACAAATTGCCCATGCCGCTTGCCCTCCTGGAAATCATTGAAAAACCGGTACAAATCGAAAAGAGTTGAACCGCCGCCGGGCTCGGACTTGCATGAGCTTTCTCATCGAGGGAAAGCCCCCCACCTGCCGCCGGAATTCCGGCCGGCCGAGACCGGCGGCGGTAATCGGCGCTTGAAGAAAAGTGGGACCCGTCCTCACGGGTGGTCAAGGACGGGCCCAGTCAAGGGAGGTAAACACCTATGACATTCGTACGTATTTGTGGCGACCGTCCTCATCCCAACTAATGTCGATCATGGACACTGTTTCCATGCATGTCCCTCCGGACTCCTGGCGTCGGATATCAAAACAGTCGCTGACCATTTGGCCTGACCCTTGCCGGTTTAGACGAGAAATGTCTTGATGGATGATATTCAGGCAAGAGCTTTCGAAGGTGTTCCCCTAGTGTGATTTACATCACACCTAAGGGATATTATACAGTTTTTATAGGCTTTGTCCAGTTACAATTTTTCACTTTCAATCAGAAACGAACCTAAATCCAACGCACACGCGTCACCTACTCAGAAACTTCGGCTTCTATAATTACGCACGTAAATGGCCTGAGTACCTTTTTTCCCGTCTAAGTCTGACGATCCTTCGAGAATTCCCCGAATTGAAAAGATCTTGTAACCTCAGACAAATTGGCAGCTTGCGAGATCAGTTCGACAAGAAGCCCAATCCTTACGGCAGTTGCGGCGATCGAATGCAGCGAGGGTTATTTCGAGACTTCGTTCATCTTGAGCGATGGTTTCAGCGGCTGACGACGATGCATCGTTTCATCTCATTGGCATGCTGATCATGTATCGTAAAAGACCATTTCCCAACCGTGGAAGACGAGTACCGGGGCAATCCACCGGATACTATCGCCGATTTTATTCAATTTGGGATCCCGGCGATATTGAGCAAGTTGCGACCTCGCCTCTGCAACCTCGGTTTCGAGTCTGCCGGCCGTCAGTTCCCCGCGCTTGATGTATTTCAACTCGATCAGGTAGCCGTAGCCGATGTCTTTGTATCCGGCCGTGAATGGTTCCAGGAAGATATCGCAGAAACCCTTGTTCAGTTCCGTCTCCCCGCGGGTGATGAAATAGCCGGCAGTATTGAGATAGGCTAGAAGGAATCCTTGAATGACCTTCTCCCCCTGCATGTAATCTCGGATGGAAGTGTATTCCTTGACGGCTTCGCCCAAGTGCTCGAAGAAGGGCTTCCAATTGCCGGACCAACCCATCTCCTCCAAATCCCTACGGATGGATCTGAGGTCAATGCTAAAGACATCCGTATCCCGATAAGCATCGCGCAACTGGCCCCAAATCATGCCCGCAATGGTGTGATTGGGCACGGTCAGAATGGGATTCGCCCGAAAACGGCCGCTGTGGGTGATCAGGCCGAAATAATAGAGTAGTGAGACGAAATTAGTGGGGTTGGTCAGTTCCTCGATGGGGAATCCGGTAACGATGGGTTCCGAAATATCTCCCTGCTCCATGATGGTCTTGAGAATCTTGAAATTACCGTTTAGCTTTCGGTCCGCCAATAACAGGTGGCGCAGTTTGCCGTAATCCACGCGAACGTTTTGGTCGGTAAGTTGATCCGGCATGCCGGCGAAGGCAATGACGGATTGAATAAAGAAAAGGACCATACCGGGGTTGAACACGCTGTCGTCGGCATTCCTTGTAAAACGGTATCCACCGTACCATTCCTCTATCAAGTTCATGACCTGATCCGGCGACATCTTCAGGGTTTGTGGAACGGCATAGGACTGTAATAACGCTCGTACTTCCTCCGTGGTGAAGCCGACAACAGCCTGTAGGTCCGGGTACAGGCTGACCTGGGTGCCGATGTTGAAACCGCTGGTTACATCGTCCATGGTCACCGGCGAGACGCCGGTAATGAAAAGCCGACTCAACCCGGAGTCTTGAAGACTGGTTCCACCCTTAAGTACATTGAAGAAAGCGCGGAAGAAGCCTGTGCCGTGAGTGATGTCGTGGTAGTGCTGCTTGCCGTGGCTTGTGAGGATGGTGTTAGTGAAATTGTCGTATTCATCGATAAGAACATAAAGTTTGAGTCGATTGGTTCGGCAATAGACAAATAGAGAACTCAATCGGTTTGAGGCTCGCTTTATTTCCTTGAGCTCGGCCACGAAGGTTTCATCGAAAGTTTCCGGATAGCGCGTGACAAAATCGAGAATGATGGTTTGGGTATAACTCTCAAAGGAATCTCTTACAAGATCCGGATCCGGCTCAACCTCGGAAAAATTGAAAGCCAGGACCATGTAGGCGTTTTTCTCGGGAGTAGGATTGGCGCCAATCCATGTTCGACTGAACAATTGTTCGAAACGATCGCTGTTCCTCCGATCGTAATAACACGATAACATGGAAATCATCAGAGACTTACCCGAGCGCCTGGGTCTGAGGAAAAACAAATACTGTCCGGCTCCTTCCAATACCGGAATGAACTGGGTTTTGTCCATATAGGTCATGTTCAATTCACGGATGCGCGTATAATCGCCGATGCCGTAAGGAAGCCTGGGTAGATGCTCGTCCATAAAACCCCCGCACATTCCATTCTAGCAGGATGGGCCGCTTTTCGAGGTTTGGGATTCTAGAAAACCGATCTGGATTCAGATCGTTGCCGGCGATTCTTTTCTTTTTCCCGGTATTCCGGTGATCCTTCGCTCGTTCTTTGCTTTCTCGCAATATACCCGCCGGCCGGCCGATGACCGGCAATCAGCCCTCTTTATGTCAGTTTGCGCATGGCCCATTCAAGCGGGCCGCGTTTAAACCGCGCCCGCCATATCCATGAGAACAGCAGACCGCCGATGCAGAAAACGGCAGAGGCAAGAAGCGCGGTGGACAGGGGTTGACCGCCCAACATGCCCAACTCTTCCATGATGCCCATACCGATAAGAACGTGGGCCACGTAAAGTGTCAAGGCCAGTTGGCCGGTGGCGATCAGCGGTGACCACAGTTTCAGGTCCGGCAATTTTTGGGTCAGGTGCACGCAGAGCACGATGAAAGCAACCGCGGTACTGCCGGCGGCAACCATATAAAAGGGGTTGGGCGGCATGGGCCCGCTTTGGAACAGCCAGATGATATCGCCCTCCAGGGAACCGACCAGGAACCGGGAAAGGAATTCGGTGACCAGGGCAATAATGACCGTCGCAAGCATGATGCGCTTGCGTTTGCCGCCGTCGCTCAGTTCGGTTCGGCCCAAAATCAGGCCCAGGAACAAAAATGCGGCCCAGGGAAAGACCGGATGGAAGCCGTTGTAGAAAATGTGTTTGAACAAACCGGTAGGCGTCCATAAGCCGCTGTATTCCAAGGTATCGAAGTTCCATTCGGCGGCATAGTCCCAGAAGGGTATCAGAATCATGAACCCGCAGACCAGAACGGCAACGGCGATCCAGTGAACCCGCGACCCGGCGCCCAGAAATAAGACGGCCAGGGCAATATAGACACCGTAGAAGTGCAGGATATCGGCCGGCCAAACGGGGGTGTAGGCCAGGCCCACAATAAACAAAAACAGGGCGCGGCGCAGCAGGGTTCGCCTGGCCCGGGGCAGCTTCTCGCTGTTCGGGTTTGCACCGCCCGACATCAAGGCCAGACCCACGCCGGCCAGGACCACAAAGGTAGCGGCGGCGCGACCTTCAAGCAGGCCCACCAGGCGATAGAGCCAACCGGGTTCGGTACCGGCGCCCATGGCAACCTTATAGTTGACGATCACCATGCCGAAGACCGCGAAACTCCGAGCCACGTCGAAGCCGATAATCCGTTTCTTTTCTTCCACCTGTCATACCTTCCCAGTGTGTTGTAAGGCGCGTGCGATCATTTTACGACCAAGCACCGCGTTTGTTCCAGGGGTACAAGGCGAAAAGGCATGCCTTGTTCGCTGGACACTGCTTCCTGCTCAGTTCTCCTTCACGGGGAAAACCGGCCCATTTTCAGTAAAGGGTTTCGTGGAGCGGCTACGGAAGGAGTAGCTCGCCGCAGTCGTCTCGGAGTCGGTTGGGGTAATAGTGGTTGAAAGTTTGGGCGGGTATTTGAGGCCGGATGAGGGGAAATGAGGTTGACCAGGCCTTCGCGCCGATCAATCATGTGCATATTTCCGCGGAAGCCTCGACGGCCTCCGCGGTTAAATGATCATCAAAGCCCCCACTCCGATTTTGGCGCGAACCGGGCCTGGAAGAAGCGGAGCACCTTCGGCTCATAGACCATGTCCAGGCCGCCGATGCGTTCGCGGTTATCCCACAAGCGTTTGATCCCTTCGACCACGTAATCAAAGTGGGAGTTGGAATACACCCGCCGCGGGATCGTAAGCCGAACCAGTTCCAGAGCGGGCCGGTAGTTCTCGCCGGTTTTGGGATTGCGACCCTTGGAGACGTTGCCGCGCTCCATCACCCGTACGCCGGTTTCCATGTAGATCGCCGCTGCCAATGCCTGCGCCGGATAGTCGTCTTGATCCAAATGGGGCAGGAACTTCCTGGCGTTGATGAAAATGGCGTGGGAGCCCGGCGGTTGCACGATGGGGATGCCGGCGCGGGTCAGCTTTCGCCCAAATTCCTGGGTCTGCTCAACGCGTGCTGCGATGTAGTGGTCCACCAGTGATTCAAGCAGTCCGCGACGAAGCGCCTCGAGGTCCTTGGGATCGAGCCCGCCCGTGGTGAAGTCACCTTCCCAGACACGCATCATGCCGCGGAACTGCTCGGCCAGTTCGTCGTTGTTGCAGGCGAGCACACCGCCCATGTTCACCATGAAGTCCTTTTTACAGCTGATCGTGCAGCCGTCGCCATAGCTCATCATCTCGCGCAGAATCTCTTTGACGGGGGTGCCGGCGTAGGCCGGGTCCTTGACCTTGATCATGCGCGCATTCTCCACGCAGCGGGTGGCATCGTACATCAGCGGAATCCCGTGCTGCCGGCACAGCTCGGATACCTGACGCGCGTTCTCCATGGAAAAGGGCTGGCCGCCGGCCATGTTGACCGACATCTCGAAGCTTACGTAGGCGATGTTCTCTCCGCCGACACGATCGATTTCTCGCTGCAACTTTTCCAGGTCGATGTTGCCCTTCCAGGCAAAGGTGCTGTCGGGATCGTGGGCCTCATCGACAATCACATCGAGAAAGACGCCGCCGGCCAGTTCCTGGTGGAGCTTGGTGGTGGTGAAATACATGTTGCCGGGAACGCTTTGGCCGTCTTTGATCATGATGGTGGACATGATGTGCTCGGCGGCCCGACCCTGGTGGGTGGGGATGATGTGCTTGTAGCCGAGGATGTCCCGCAGGTCCCTGACCAGGTCGGCATAATGGCGGCTGCTGTAGGCGGTGTCGGTGGAGTTGGTCATGCCTTCCCACTGATAACAGCTCATGGCGGTGGTTCCCGAATCGGTCAACAGGTCGATGGTCACGTCTTCCGAGCGCAGTAAAAAGGTATTGAACCCCGCCTGCTCCATGGCAGCCTTGCGCTGCTCTTCGGAAAGCACCCCGATCGGCTCGAAGACGGCGATTTTGTAAGGTTCGAAGATGCGGGTTTCATGGGACTCCAAATGAACGTACAGCCGATGTTGTTTGGGTTCGAGAATCAGTTCGTCGGCAAATTGGGCCCCGCCGCGGACCGGCTTCAAACCGGAGATATGGTCGCGATGATCGTAGACGTCGGCGACGGTATCGGCGATCAGCTCGATTTGGTTGCGGGTGTAGGCATGCCGCGGCAGTTCCAGAGGCAGGACGCGACGCCCTTCCCCGTGGAGGTGGAAATCCGCACCGCCCGTGATGCGCGCCCTGATCCCGCCGAGAAGGTAGAGACAGGCCGAGAGCACGAATTTGGGACAATCGTCCTCGTTCAGGTGGGGCAGGAATCGGGCCACATCCAGCCCCGCCGCTTTGATGCCCCTGAAGACCGGAATGCCGCGATCGGCCAACAAGTGATACAGCAACTCCACTTGCGCGTCGTACCACTCGGTGTATTCGGCGCGGGCCATCTCCTCGATGCCGACGGCGAATACCTCCATCGCCCGCCCGGTCATGCCGCCGTAGGTGTGCAGTCCTTCGAACACGACGACCTGGTTGCGCAGCTTTTCGAAGACATCGTCATTCATGGATGCGATGAACCCGCCGATATCGGCGCGGGCGTCCTGAGCGGCGTCCATGATCAAGATATCACCCAGCGAGATGATTTTGCGGACCGTCGACATCAGGTCCCCGCTGCCTTGGCGGCGGTTATTCCACAGGGCATTCTCCAAGACATTGGAGATGTCCAGGACCAGCGGCCGCTCGTGCTTCCGGCACAGCCGCCTCAACTGTTCCAGGGTCTCCAGGTTGACCGTTTGTCCGTTCCAGGCGTCCGGGCACAGGCACACGTGCACATAGGCCGTGTCTCCCTCTTGGAGGTGAGCGCTTACCTGGGCGAGGTCCGGATCGGCGCCGAAATGATCCGGAGCGTGGTAATGACGGGCTTTCTCGGAGGTCACATCGATGCTCGTACCACCGTTGAAGGCGACCAGGCCGTCCACGCGACCACGGTTGTGCAGCACTTTCTGCCCCGGCTTCATCATCGTGGTGACCAGCAACTTCTCCGCACCGATGCCGTTGTGGGTAGGCACCAGCCCCTCGATGCCGAGTACCTCGCGGGCAATTTCCTGCAAGTGCAGGTAATTACGGCTGCCGGCGTACGCTTCGTCGCCGATCATGTAGCCTGCCTTTTGATAATGAGACCAGGCCGACATACCCCGGGCGACAAGGTCGAAGGTGACCGTATCGGAAGAGACTTTGAGCGGGTTGAAGCCGGCCTTTTGGAGGAAGCTCCAGCGTTGGTAGGGTTCCCATTCGGGCAGGTGCTTGACTTCCTTGATTTTGAATGGTTCGGAAACGGTCATGGTATCCCTCCTTTCGATGACAAGCTCCCCTCCTGCTTCCATGACACCAGAGTGGAAGGGCGGTGTCAATTTTTTGGAAATAATTGACGTTTTTGTTCAAAATTGTTAAGAATTTAACATGATTACCATCGCCCAAGAAGTCAAACGCATCGTCCGTGAATCCCCCTTTCTGGAAGAGGGGCTGTCCCGGGGCATCATCAATTACTCTGCCCTGGCCCGAGAGATCAAGCGCGAGTTGGAGACCGGCCTGATGAAACCCGTCAGCACCGGCGCGGTCTTGATGGCCTTGAAGCGACTGGCCAAAAAGCTCGAGCCCACCTTCCCATCGCAAATTCAGCGGAAAGTCCTGCAGGAAATGGGTGATTTGACGGTCCGCGCCAACTTGATCGGGCTCACCTATGCCAATTCCACCACCATTTTCGAAAGCCAAAGGCAGCTCCTGGAGGAACTGTACGATCAGGGTGATCGCTTCCTCACCTTTACCCACGCGATCAGTGAGACGACCCTTCTCCTCAGCGCGCGGCTCGAGAGCATCGTGGAACGGGTTTTTGCATCAGAGCAGTTGATCAAGAAGATGGCCGGCTTGTCGGCGGTGATGATCAAGTTTTCGGCCGGGGCCGTGTCCATGCCGGGTATCCACTACCGCATTTTCCGGCAATTGGCCTGGCGGAACATCAACGTCATCGAGGTGGTCTCGACCCACCAGGAGCTCATTCTGATCCTGGACAAAGCGAATGTGGACCTGGCGTTTTCCACCTTGATGGGCTTCATGTCGCATTGAGCCTTCTTCAATCCAACTGCCGCCTTGCCGGGAAAAAACTTGACGCGTTTTTCAAGAAGCTGCTCGCCAAGGCGGCTGGCCCCTTATGCTTAAGTTTTTTTGTTTTTTGTTCGATGATACTAAGGTTAGGCTGTTGGTTTTTTCCATCCTTTATATTCAATTTGCAGAAGTGCCGGATTTTTATTGCTATGGAAAGTCGTGGGGGCAGTACCGCTTATGGAGTGTTTCAGAAAGGCACCCTGTTTATGTTTCCTGCTGATTGGGCTGTCCTCGTCTGCCTTTGCCCGGCAATATGGTTTCCGCCATTTTCACGACGACCTGTCCCAGCAATCCGTGAGAAGCATCTTTCAGGACGCTGCAGGTTACCTTTGGGTTGGCACTGGAGCCGGACTGAACCGGTTCGATGGTGAACAGTTCAAGATCTTCCGGGAGCAGGACGGGCTTCAAAGCGAGTATATCAATGTGCTGGCCGAAGATGATCAGGGCAATCTGTGGATCGGCACAGGAGAAGGCTTGAGCCGCTTTGACGGCAAGGCGTTTTACAACTATTCCCATAAAGACGGTCTACCTGGGAAACTGGTGCAAGCCATGGTTCGTGATAAGCGCAACAGGTTGTGGTGCGGCACCGATGCCGGTCTGGTCTATGTTCAAGACGGCAAAATTGTCACTCCGAAAATAGACACACCGATTACAGAAAGTATCTCGGCGTTGTTTATCGATGACCGTGACCGCCTTTGGATAGGCACCAAAACCTCTCTGCTCATTTTAGAAGGAAACAAAGTGCGTCCTCACCCCGATGGAGATTTGACTGGGGCCAGGGTAGTCGAAATTGGCGGCGACGCCCGGGGCAATGTTTGGATTGCAACCGAAAGGGGGGTTTTCGGCCGGAAAAACGGGGTGGTGCATACCCGCTATCTTACCGAGGAGGACGACCGTTTCGGCAGGCCTACCGGAGGCTTATTGGTGGATCGTCGGGGCGTACTGTGGGTGGGAACCAATAGAGGCATCATGATGATTGCCGAAGGCCGTCAAAAGCTCTTGAACCGGGAGAGCGGGTTGCCCGTCAATCTGGTATACACCGTGGCGGAAAGCCGGGACGGCGTACTTTGGTTCGGCGGCATTCCGGGGATGTTGGCGCTGGAAAACCCTTCCCTGGAAACAATCGTTCACCCCAACGGGCCCGGAAATGCTCCGGTCCGGACGGTTCTACGCGATTCGAACGACCACATTTGGGTAGGGTCCCTAGCCGGTTTGTCTCGATACGACGGCGAAAATTGGGATATCTTAACCACCGAAGACGGCCTCAATCACGAGTTCCTGCTTTCACTGTGCGAGGACAAAAGCGGTGTTCTCTGGATTGGAGGCCGGGGCGGCCTCAATCGCATTGTGGACGGCCGTATCAGCGATGTTGCGGAGGTACCCCATGAATTATCGATTTTTGATGTGGTCGTCGGACCACGGGGCAGGCTTTGGATATCGGCCATGCAACGCGGTATTTTTGTTCTGGTTCCGGATGTGGGCATCGAAGAGATCTCGGTACCCAACCAGACTTTTTCCCGAACACGTCTATTAATGGACGGCGCCAACCGGCTTTGGGCATCGGGTGACCGGGGTTTATCCCGGTGGGACGGTGAAAACTGGCATACTTTCACAACCGATGACGGCCTGGCCGGTGAGCGGCCTTATACGTTATTCGAGGACTCCAGGGGCCGAATCTGGTTCTGCTATCTCGATTCCCGGGGGGTCACCGTCCTGGAAAACGGCTCATTCCGCACCCTGACCACAGCGGACGGCCTGGCCGACAACGCCGTCTTTTTGATCGGTGAGGATCGGTCGGGCAACATTTGGCTTGGTTCCACCCAGGGCGTAGATCGCTTGGGTCCCGAGGGCATTACCAATTTCAACGTGCGCGACGGGCTGGCCAATAACGAGACGAATTCAGGCGCCTTCACGTTGGGACCGGGCGGCTCCCTGTGGTTTGGAACCATGGGCGGCCTGACCCGGTTTCACCCGGATTTGGATACCGGCCGGGAATGGACACCACAACCTCGAATCGCCTCGGTAGAAATGGGCGGCCTTCCGGTCAAACCCGGCCGGGAGATATCCTATAAACACAGTGATTTTTCAGCCGAAATCCATTTACTGAATTTCATGGGCCGTCGTCACCTGGAAACCCGGGTTCGTCTGAAGGGCTTTTCGGATGTGTGGCAACCCCTTGAAAACCAGAGATTCGCCCTTACCAACCTAAAGCCCGGGCCCTATACTTTGGAAGTTGAATCCCGCTTTTCCAAGGGACCATGGTCCCAAGCCGAAACCTTTTCCTTCTACCTGACCCCCCCGCCTTGGGAGACCTGGTGGGCGAGGCTGGGAGGTCTGCTGGTAATCGGGCTTATGATTTACTTCCTGGTCAAAGTGCGTATCCGTGCGGTGGAAAACCAAAAGGCGGAATTGGAGCGCTTGGTTGCCGAGCGAACCGCTGCTTTACTGGCTGCCCAGGATGAATTGGTGCAGACCGCGCACGAGGCCGGTCGCGCCGATATTGCCATTGGGGTACTGCACAATATCGGCAACCTGCTCAGCAGCGTCACCACCTCTGCCGGCATGATTCGCGAGGGCTTCGAAAAATCCAATCTCAACCGCATGACCGCGGCCACGTCCCTTTTGTCCGAACATACCGACGACCTGGTCACCTTTGTCAGCGAAAACCCCAAGGGCAAACCCCTGATCAACTACCTGATCAAGGTGGAAAAGATGTTGCGGAATGAACGTGACAGCGGCTTGAGTAACGTGATGCGCTTGTTGAACAAGATCGACGTGATCCGCAACTACATCATGATGCATCAGGATTATGTGGGCGCCGGGTTTTTTGAGGAAGAAGTGGCGCCTGCCGAGGTGCTTGAAGATGCCATAACCCTGCAAGCGGGTTCCATTGAAAGGCACGGCATCAGGGTGGTCAAACACTTTGACGATGATATCCCCCGCCTGCGGCTTCAGAAAGCCAAGCTCATCAACATTTTGATCAACTTATACAAGAACGCCAGGGAGGCAATGGAGGAGGTTTCGCTTGATAAGCGCCTGTTGGAGATCTCCTTGCTTCGGGAGGGGAACCATGTGTTGATCAAAGTTAGCGACAACGGGTGCGGCATTAAACCTGAACACCGGGAAAAGCTGTTTACACAAGGGTTTACTTCCAAAAAGACCGGAAACGGGTTTGGTCTCCATTCCTGCGCCAATTACATGAAGGAAATGAGCGGCGCCATCCACGCGGAAAGCGAGGGAGAAGGCAAAGGCAGCACCTTTGTGTTGCGATTCCCCGTGGAGAAACCCAAAGAGGGATTGCTGCCTTTGGAAAGAGAGCAAGTCCAATCCTTGTAAGCTCCTTTACCGGTTGACCGGTAAGGGCCGAACCCGACCCTCGGGACAGGGTTTCCTTCCCGAGAGGACAACCCCGCGAAAAGCCGAACCCGGCGCCGTTCCCGGGCACAGAGATTGTTGCTTGAAAAAACACAACATCATGCCCGGGAATCGGACCGGTGGAGCCGAAAAAGACGGTTCCGTTGACGAGATGACAGCCGGTCGCCCCCTTCAAACCCACCTTCAATCCCGGGAATCATGCCGGACCACGGAATATTTGACAACTTCGGCCCAGGTTCCAAGGTGATCGAGCAGCGGTAGATCGGCGCCATTTCGACAAAAACAACCGAAGATGACGTTTAGTTGGGCTATTTTCTCGGGAAGAAGCACCTTAACGGCCCGTCAAAGAGACCTACTCCCGAGAACGGAACCACCCGACCGGATCGCAACCGGTCCTGTTCCCGGGATTGGAACCACCTTCGCGGCCGCCGGGTAGTCCCATTCCCGGGTAAAAGACACTTTCAGACCGATCCAAGGGTCATTTTTCGGGAAAAAGTGATGAAATCCGACCGATTTTTAGACAAAACAACCAATCAGGGTGTTTTCCTGCTAAAAGTAACGGGCCCATCCAAATAAATGGATTTACCGCGAGCAAACCTGACGGTCGGAACCATACCTCACCCGACATCCTGAAGTCCGGGGTCGCCGCCGAGTGTGTTTTTTTCCGTTGCCCGGTTGCATTGGGGTGGGCCGTTTCCCAAAAACCCTCCAACCGGACGAGTATTTGGGCTTTAGCAAACGAGACGAGATTTTGAGAATCGTTCATAACATACACATTACCAGCATGATGATGCGAAGAAAGAGCTTACTTTGGAAAGGTCTGGAGTTCGAAGGACGCGAAGTGTGAATCCCGAAATAGGTTGGTTAAATGAGAAAATTTTCGCCAGCAATCTCTGGGATTTCGCGTGTCTCAGAACTGGTAAACAATAAAATTCCAAATTGCTTGAATTGTTTGCTTTACAAAGTCTAGCTTTTCTTCGTCCAGCCACTATCCGACATATTTCCAACAATAAGGTTCCCTGACCCATTGTTTTACATAAATCCTAAAGATTTTTACAAACAGTTGTTCCCACTGGTTCCGAAAACCAGAAATCGGCTCACCAGCCGATACCCTAGGTCTTTTTTAAAATTAGGTGAGCCATTTCATGGCTTTTATACGCATGTATAATTAGGGCAACCTGGCCAAGATGGAGAAGTTGGGATACGCTGAGCCATTTTAACCCTGCTTACGTATGTAAGGGTATCACTAATGTATTTGGAGGCAGTAATGTCAAAAAAGTTCAGCTCAACAATATTGTTTTTCCTTTTTGTTCCAATATCAGCACAAGATGAATGCTGGCGAATACTTATGCATGGCATACACGATACCAATATAATTGATTTAAATACCTTGTATTTATCCTTTTTACAAAAGACAGAGAAGCGCAATAAATCTAAAACCTTTGAGTTGGAAACTAATTCTGCGGCTGGCTTGGAAGATTTTAAAACTGTAAACCTAGCTTTACTCAGTGGAAATTATGCAGAATTAGAGAATCTAAATTCAGAAGCCAGACAATTACTTTCTAAGTCTTTGGAGAAGCAGAGCCTTGAGATTTTGAAAAAACTAGAGATTTTTACCAAAAGAGACCGATATTTATTTCGCAATGCAAATCCCCAAATAGTTGAGGCTTGGAAAGCATGCATGTCATATAAAAAAAATTATGATGGGATTCTATTTTACTATTCATCTGAAGAAAATGGGCAATACTACAAATTACATCTGGAGTGGAACCCCAGATTTAAGTCCGACCCTATTGTGAAGAATGTGGATATATTTCTTAAGAATGCATCCTTCTCAACTGTGGCAGAAGATAAACGAAAAAAGATAGGCTACGAAATAGATCCTCAAGAAAAAACTCTTATATTAAGGGTTGACGAAAGTTCAAAAGACGCTGTAGTCATAATAAAAGATAATAGAGGCTCGGAAAAGTTATTAATTATCCAAGGTTCAGAGGATGTCAATATCCCGCCCATTCCGAGGAGGTATATTAGAGAATGTAACATTCTTAATGACCCGAAAAATGGAAAATTTTCACTTACATTTGGTGGTGATTTAGGGGTTAAGGGTGAAGTGTATTTATATGGTATGGTGTTACACATGGAGTCAGACGAAGGAATTTATCCAAGGCCTGAAGAGGTTAGGTTCAAAATTGGACAGCGTTCTCTGCGTAGTTTTTATGATAGCCAAATAGAAAAAAAAATATCAAAGGACTCGCGTACTAAATGGATAGTAACTCGTTGGTTTGAAAATCCAGATATAATTTCCGATGATACAGCCATATTAATACTAAATCACTGGGATTTGTGGAGGGGTGAAAAAGTGGCATCAAGTATTAAGGTGAGAAAAATTGAACTTTATGCAGGTGTTCTTTCTCAACAGTGAATTTTATATCAAGAGACGTATTTGGCTGGGCCGTTTTATTCGAAATTCATTGCTCTGAATTCTAATGACTTGCTGCCGTGAATGGTTATGGCTTGCTCATTCGTCGTCAGCACGGAGTCATCTGGGAAGATAAGTAATGAAATTGGCGCTCGCCGTGCCTTTTCCAAAGAACTCATACGTTTTCTGATTCTTCCCAACAACCGGTCCCCATTCTGGGAATCGTCCGGTGACTACCTATCAAGGGCAGGAATCTCTTCGATCCGATAGTATAACCAATTGAAGCACCCGGCATTGACCAGGGCAAAGTACCCTAAAGAAGCCATTTTTACCGCGGTAGGGCTCATTGGGTTTTCATCCGGTTTGATGCGCCCTTAATCTGGGGGTCGGTATGCTTCTTCCCAAAATACCACGCGGTTTCGTCCGTGCTGTTTGCCGAAGATCATCGCTTCATCGGTCTGACGCAATGCTTCATTCATCATAGGATGGCTTGAGACGCCTATCGTGCAAGAGACTCCGGGGAAATCTCGTGCCCATTCCGCCGCCGGGTCCGGCACGTCTTTGGCTTGAGGATAAAGAAGCTTTATCCTCCGGCGGATTTCCTCTGCGAAG
>JASJCB010000231.1 GCA_030066195.1 Acidobacteriota bacterium | reverse complement strand
ATCAGGGTCCGGGCCAGGGCTTCTACGCGATCGAGCAATTGCTCATAGGTCCAGGTTCGATCACCCGTAGTCAGGGCCGGACTCTCAGGTCGGGTTTCGGCGTGATACGCCAGACGTTCCAAAATGGCCGGATAAGTCGGTTCCGGTAGGGGCGCCGCCGGGTCCGGCAGCAGGGCTCGGCTTTCGGTATCGATCAGAGAGTAGTCGGTAACGGGATGTTCAACCGTGTCCGCGATCTGTTCCAGCAACGTGACGTATTGGCCCAGCATGGTTTCCATGCGGACTCGGGAGAACCAGGAAGCCACGTAAAGCAGGCGCAGGGACAGGCCGTTGTGGTCCTGGTCGGCGATCAGGCTGAGCAGGCGTTCCGCAATTTTGGCGCCGCCGAACATGGGCTCCAGGTTGATACCGGGCTGTGCGGTTGCCTCGGTTTCCGGCACATTGGTCAGGTTGAAACCCACGTCGTAGATGGGATGGCGGTTCAGGCTGCGTTCCGGTTGCAGTTCTTCAACCAGGCGATCGAAGGGTACGTCCTGGTTGGCGAAGGCGTCCAGGGTAGACTCGCGGACGTCGGCAAGTAGTTCCTTGAAGGTGGGGTTTCCCGTGATGCGCGTACGGAAAGGCAGCAGGTTGATAAAGCAGCCCATCAGAGGTTCCAACTCACGACGCACGCGGCCCGCGACCGGCGTGCCGATGATCAGGTCTTCATCGCCGGTGAGGCGGTGCAGCAACAGTTTGAAGGCAGCCAGCATAACCATGAACAGGGTTGCGCCGTTTTCGCGGGCTGCTACTTCCAGGCGTGTGACCAATGCGACAGGCAGGCGCGTGCGACAGACCTCGGCCAGGTTGTCACCCACCTCGGGCGGACGGAAATCGGGTTGCAGGTTCATGACCGGAAGTGTGCCGCCCAGTTTCTCGCGCCACCAGTTAAGCTGTTCCTCGATAGAAGCGGCCAGGGTGTGGGTTTGCCACCAGGCGAAATCGCTGTATTGCAGGGTTGGTTCGGCCAGTGGAACGGGCATACCGGTAACATGGGCAGCGTAGAGTGCGGTCAGTTCTTCCACGAACAGTTTCATGGACCAGCCGTCGGTGATGATGTGATGTTGCGTGATCACCAGGACGGCGTGTGCTGCTTCCATTTGGATGAGCAGCGTGCGCATCAGCGGGCCGCGCGCCATGTCGAAGGGTCGCGTTCGTTCGTGGTCCAGCACTTCGTCAAGGGCCGCGTCGCGGTTGGGCAGGCCGGTCAGGTCGATCACTTGCAGGGCAAGCGTTTCCGAGGGAAGAAGGGTGGGTACGGGTTTACCGTCTGCCGGAGGGAAGACGGTGCGAACGACTTCATGACGACGCGCCAATTCCAATAAGGCGGCATCGAGAGCAGCCGGGGCCAGAGAACCGCGGACGTGGAGGCTCTGGGTGAGGTTGAAAGTATGGTTGGCGCCCATCAACTGGTCCAGGAACCACAAACGTTGTTGGGTGTAGGACAGGACCCCCGGCTTGCCCGGCGGTTTGGGTTCTATCCTTGAAGCGGACCCACCGTGTTTACGGTTGCGATCGATCAAAGACGCCAGCGCGGTGACCGTCGGACCGCCGAACAGTTCGCGAAGGGAAATTTCCACGCCCAGTTTTTCGCGAATACGCGTGACGACCCTGGTCGCCATCAGAGAGTGTCCGCCCAGGTCGAAGAAATTGGCTCGGCTGCTTACCCGCTCCAGGCCAAGAACCTCGGCAAAAACGGCGGCGATCATTTCCTCGGTAGGTGTTGTCGGCGGGATGAAAGCTTCTTCCTCATGGTGTAGCGTCAATTCCAATTTGCCCAGCGCCTTACGGTCTACTTTGCCGCCGGGCGTCAGCGGGAAGTCATGCAGAATAAGGAATACGGTGGGAACCATGTATTTGGGCAGGCGTGTTTCCAGGCGGGCACGGAGTTGGGCTTGTAATTCGGCGCCCATGGACGATGCGGCCGGGTCCACCGTCAGGTAGGCGACCAGTAATTTGTTACCCGTGTTGTCGGTGCGAACGCCCACGATGACATGCGTGACCGCGTCCACTTCGGCGACCGCGGCTTCGACTTCGCCCAATTCCACACGGTAGCCGCGAATCTTGACCTGGAAGTCGGCGCGGCCGAGGAATAGGATAT
Source organism: Acidobacteriota bacterium (assembly GCA_030066195.1). Taxonomy (GTDB): domain Bacteria; phylum Acidobacteriota; class Holophagae; order Acanthopleuribacterales; family Acanthopleuribacteraceae; genus JASJCB01. The sequence goes on along the minus strand of JASJCB010000231.1, from coordinate 15,990 downwards.
TGCCCTCGTTGTCGTATCGTGCCAGGTCACCGGTTCGGTACAAGCGTTCGCCCGACTGTGATGCGAACGGGTTGGGAAGGTAACGCTCCGCCGTAAGACCTGGTCTTGCACCGTAACCTCTGGCCAGACCGCCTCCGGCCACGTATAGTTCTCCCGGAACGCCTTGAGGCACGGGGCGCAGAGCCGCACCCAACAAGTAGACACGTGCATGGTAGACGGGACGGCCGACGGGCGGCAGCAACGGCCAGCCGGCCGCGTCGCCGCCCAGATCGTGATAGGTGACCGCATGGGTTTCTGTAGGCCCGTAGTGGTTGTGTAGGGTCGCGTCCTCGAGGGCTTTCATTACCTGGATGATCGCCGGGGTTATACGCAACTGCTCACCGGCGGTGATGATCTGCCGCAGGCTGTTGGGGTAGATCCCTATTTCGACGGCGGTTTCGGCCAGGTTTTGTACGGCCACGAAAGGCATGAAGATACGCGAGACCTCGCGACGGTCGATGAGACGCAACATGGCTTCGGCATCCACGCGAATGTCCTCATCGATCAGGACCAGGGCGCCGCCCGCGGCCCAGGTGGTCGCCATTTCCTGGAACGACACATCAAAACTCAGGGAGGTAAATTGCAGTGTGCGCCGAGCGCCTGGCAAACAGGTGTTTTGCCAGGCAACCATGTTGGCGGCGCTCTCATGGGTCATGACCACGTTTTTGGGTTTACCGGTGGAACCGGAGGTATAAATCGCGTAGGCCGGATGTTGCGGGTCGGCATGACGAAGCGTCACGCGCATGGGTAGATCGTCCGCAAAGCTTCCGTCCGCGGCCATGACCAGGTTCGGAGCCTCGTGCTTGGGCAAGCCGGCGGCTGAGGCGGCATCACAGAGTACGGCGACCGCACCGCTGTCGGCCAGCATAAAAGCCAGGCGTTCCTTGGGCCAGGTGGGATCCAAGGGCACATAGGCGGCGCCCGCGGCCAGGACACCGGCGACGGCGGCGGGTAGGGCCTGGCAGCGTGAGATGCAGACGACGACCGTGGTTTCCGGACCCGCGCCCAGGGCGGTAAGGCGTTGAGCGATGTCCAGGGAAACGGACCACAGTTGTCGGTAGGTCCAGCTTTGATCTTCGAAAACTACAGCCGGGGCTTCCGGCTGTCTTTGCGCCATGGTTTCCACGAGGTCCTGGACAGTATTGGGGAAGGGATCGGCTTGTGGTGTCCGGTTCCAGGTTTCCAGCAGGCGTTTCATTTCGTCCCGGTCCATCAGGGACAGGTCGGAAATCGCGGTTTGGAAACGGCTCGGCAGGGTCCTGAGCAGGTTGCCCAGGTGTCGGGTAAAGCGGTGCGCGGTTTCCTCGTGGAACAGGTCTGTATTGTATTCCAACACGCCCGCCAAACCTTCGCCGGCGCGCCGGAAGGAGAAGGTCAGATCGAACCTGGCCACCATGTGGGTCGCACCAAGAGGAGACAGCGTCACGCCGGGAAGGGGCGTCGCCCCATGTTCCGGTTGGTTCTCCAGGTCCAGCATGACCTGGAAGAGAGGCGAATGGCTGGTGCTGCGTTGGGGGTGGACCGCGTCGACGATCGATTCGAAGGGAACGTCCTGATGGGCCAAGACTTCCAGGGCGTTGCGCCGGACCCTGGTCAGTAGATCGGCAAAGGTCGGCTCCCCGCTCAGGTCGCCTCTGAAAACCAGGGTGTTGACAAAGAAACCGATCAGTTGTTCGATTTCGGCCGCGCCGCGATTGGCATATGGCGCGCCCAGGGCGATATCGTCGCCCCGGCTGTAGCGCTGCAACACGATCAGCAACGCCGCTTGCAGGATCATGAACAGGGTCGCCCCTTGAGCGTTGCCCTCTTGGACCAGGCGGTTCAGGGTTTCGCCGTCAACCAGGAAGGGGATGCGGTTACCGTTAAAGGTTTGCACCGCGGGCCGGGGGTTGTCCGTGGGTAGTTCCAGCAGGTCGGGCAGGCCGGCCAGATTGTTTTGCCACCATTGGATCTGTTGCTCGATACTGTCAGCGAATGACTGCTGCCAAAGGGCATAGTCAGCATACTGGACGGGCAGCTCGGGTAAGGCGGCTTCGCTGTGCTGAATCGCTACCGCATAGAGTTGGGTGAGGTCCCGCACCAGGACATTCATAGACCAACCGTCCGAGATGATATGGTGCATATTCAGCACCAGCGCGTGATGGTCGGGTTCGGTTCGGACGAGGATCGCGCGGAAGAGGGGCCCGGTTTGCAGGTTGAAGCCGCGGTTGACCTCGGCGGCGGCAAGCGTGGCCATGTGACGCCTGGCGACGGGTTCGTCCAGATCGCCGAGATCAATGAAGATCAGGGATACGTGCGCCTCGGAGGCAATAACCTGGACAGGTTCGCCCGCGTGGTCGGCAAAGATAGTTCGCAACGGCTCGTGGCGCCTGGCCAAAGCATTCAGGGCTTGTTGCAGAGCTTGCGCATCGAACGCGCCTTCCAAGCGCATGGCCGTGGGAATATTGTAGGTAGCGCCACGGCCTTCTTCCCATTGCGAGAAGAACCACAGACGACGCTGGGCAAGTGACAGCGGAATATTATCGGTACGGGGTTGCGGTGTCAACGGCGGGCGATCCACCTGGTCGCCGGCATCGATGCGTTCGGCCAGCGCGGCCAGATTAGGAGCTTCGAAGACAGCGGGGACGGGTAGTTCGATACCGAAGTTTTCGCGAATCCGGGAGACCAACCGGGTGGCCAGCAGCGAATGGCCGCCCAGATCGAAGAAACTGCTGTTAGCGCCGATCTCGGCCCCGTCCAACAGGTCCGACCAGATTGCGGCCAGCAGTTGCTGGGTGTTGGTGCGGAGCGGCGTCAGTTCGCCCTCTTGCAGCGGCAGATCTCGCGTGATTAGATTTTGTCGATCGATCTTGCCGTTGGGAGTCAGGGGTAACGCGTCCAGGACGACGATGGCCGAGGGCACCATGTGAGCCGGCAGTTCTTTGGCCAGCCGGTCCTTCAGATCAGCGGTGTTCACCTCAGTTGCTGTGATGAATGCGGCCAACATGGCTTGTGGCCTGATGCGGACGACCACGGCGGCTTGTTGCACGCCCGCCTGAGCGGCAAGAACAGCGGCGATTTCGTCCGGTTCGATGCGGAAGCCGCGTAACTTGACCTGGTGGTCCAAGCGACCCAGAAAGTCCAGCGAGCCGTCGGCGCGGAAGCGAGCGCGGTCACCGCTGAGGTAGAGGCGCATGCCGGTTTCGCCGCTGAACGGATCGGGGCGGAAACGATCGGCCGTAAGCGCCGGCTTGTGGAGATAACCTTGGGCCAGGCCGGTGCCGCCGATGACCAGTTGGCCTGGAATACCGATAGGATTCGGCCGGCCCCGACGGTCGAGCACGTACACGCAAGTATTGGCGATGGGTGTGCCGATGCTGAGGCGCGTGTCGGTAGCGGGATTGACCGCGGCAGTGGCACAGACCGTGGTTTCAGTGGGTCCGTAGGCGTCGATAAACCGACGGTTCTTCGACCATGCATCGGCAAGTTCCGGCGGGCAGGTTTCGCCGGCGACGATCAGGGTTGTCAGGTCCGGCAGTTCCACACGGGGCATGACTGCCAGAGCGCTGGGCGGCAGGGTGATGTGAGAAATGTGGTGCTCCACCAGGAAATCGGCCAGGGGATGACCCGGCATGGTCTTATCGCGTGACGCCAGGTAGAGGGTTCCGCCGGCGCACAGGGTGGTGAAGATCTCGGACACCGAGGCGTCGAAACCGAAGGAGGCAAATTGCAAAAGACGGCTATGGGCATCGATGGCAAATACATCGATCTGGGCTTGAGCAAGATTGGCCAGGCCGGCGTGGGTGAGCACGGTGCCCTTGGGTTTTCCAGTGGAGCCGGAGGTGTAGATTACGTAGGCGGGCTGTTGGTCGTGGACGGTGGCGGCGGGCACTGCTTCGCCTCGACTGTTCAAGTCTAAAGTTTGGACCTCCGCCATGGGTTGGGAACTGAAGACGCGCCTCAGGCCCGCATCACGAACCATATAGTCTAAACGCTCTTGCGGGTATTCCGGGTCCAACGGCAGGTAGGCGCAACCCGCCCACATAATGCCCTGAATTGCCGTTATGCGCTCCGGTCCGGGTGCTGCGCAAAGACCGATCAACTCACCCTCTTGCGCGCCTTGCTGTTTCAGGTAACCGGCCAGGCTTGCGGCCTGGTCCAAAAGCTGAGTATAGGTCAGGCTTTCAGTTTCATTGCCCGCAAAGACCAGGGCGTCTCGATCGCCGTGTTGTAATCGATCCAAGACATTTGAAGGCATGGGCGCGGCCGTGGCATTCCAGGTTTCCAGGAGTTGCAGGCGTTCCTCGGTTTCCAGCAAGCTGATATCTGCCAGGGGCGCGGCAGGATCGGCTGTCAGACGTTGCAGCAGCACTTTGAAGTGGCCCGTCAGGCGGCGGGCCGTGTCGGCGTTGAAAAGATCCGTATTGTATTCCAGGTGACCGCTCAGACCCTCGGGATGCGGGGTCAGGTTCAAGGTCAGGTCGAACTTGGCCACGGTGCGGGGCACGGGCACACCTTCAAGGATCAGCCCCGGTAGTTCGGCGTGTGTCTCGGGTAGATTCTGGTGTACGAACATGACTTGGAACAGGGGCGTGTGACTGAGATCGCGCTCTGGCTGAAGAGTCTCGATAATCAGTTCCAACGGAATCTGAGCCCGGCTGAAAGCCTCGATAACGCCGGGTGTGATTCTCCGGAGCAGGGTACGGAAATCACAAGATTCGTCCCAAGTGGTGCGCAAGGCCAGGGTATTGACGAAGAAACCCATCAGGTTTTCAATCTCAGAACGGTCGCGGCCGGCCACGGGCGTGCCAACCACGACATCTTGCTGGTCGGCATACAAACCCAGCAAGACGCTGAATGCCGTGTTCAATACGGTGAAGACGGTCGCACCGGTTTCCCGGCTCAGGGTTTCCACAGCACGGGTTTGGTCGGCGTCGACGTAAACCGGGGTGATGTCGCCCGCGAAGGTTTGTACGGCGGGCCGTGGTCGATCGGCAGGCAGTTCCAATAGGCTTGGAGCGCCGGAGAGATGATCGGCCCACCAATTCATCATCTGGTCCAGGACCCGGCCCTGGAGCCAGGAACGTTGCCAGGCCGCGTAGTCGCCGTATTGAAGCGGTAGCGGCGGTAGGTCCGCGAGGTGGTCGTGTAAGGCGAGGCTTTGGTAATGGGCCGTAAGTTCAGCCACCAATACGCCCAGCGACCAACCGTCCGCGATAATGTGGTGTTGATTGAGCAGGAGCGCATGATCCGTAGGGCTCAGGCGAATCATGTTGGCTCGGAAGAGAGGGCCCTTTTCCAGATCGAAGATGCGCAATGCATCGGCGGCGGCCAGTTGTTGCAAGTCGTTTTCGCCGGCGCCGCATAGATCGATCACGGGCAGGGACTCACCTGCACCCGGGTGAATGACTTGGACGGGTTGTTCATCCGTGACGGCGAAGCTGGTGCGCAGAGCTTCATGCCTGGCGATGACGGCGGCCAGAGCTCGGCTGAGTGCGCGAACATCCAGCAAGCCCTTCAGACGCAAGGCGGTCGGCACGTTATAACTTGCGGCGGCAATCCGGTCCTTACCCGCGTTCAGGCGGTCAAGGAACCAGAGTCGTTCCTGGGCGAAGGAGAGCGGAACGGGCGCGTCGGCTTGTCTCGGTTTTAGCGGCGGCGCGGCCTTCGCCCCGGTCTCTAGAAGCGCGGCCAGTCCGGCAACGGTGGGAGCGCTCCAAAAATGCTTCAGGGGCACCTCTATGCCCAATTGCTCGCGAATGCGACTGACCGCCCGGGTGGCCAGTAGGGAGTGGCCGCCCAGGTCGAAGAAATTATCGTGGATGCCGATGTGTCGGGCGTCCAGAATCTCGCGGAAGATATCGACCAGAGTTTCTTCGGCGGCGTTTCGCGGTGCGGTGACATCATCACCGGAGCGCTCGGGTGCTGGAAGGGCGCGTAGATCCAGTTTTCCGTTGGGCGTCAGCGGGAAGGCTTCCAGAAAGACGAAAGCTGACGGCACCATGTATTCCGGTAGTTGCGCACGCAGAGCGTTGCGGAGATCTTCCTCGGGAGTTTCTGCCTCCGTGCGTAGGTAGGCAACCAGCATCTGGTCTCGCATTTGGACGTAAGCCTGCATCACATTGGGCAGGCTCTCCAGAACCGTGCGGATCTCGCCCAGTTCGATGCGGAAACCGCGTAGTTTGACTTGATGATCGATCCGACCGATGAAGTGCAGGACCGGCTTGCCCGCTTCAAAACGCCAACTAACCAGATCACCGCTTCGGTAGAGTCGTGCCCCCTTGCCGGCGAACGAGTTGGGTACGAACCTGGTTGCGGTCAATCCCGGTCGTTTCAGGTAGCCCGTCGAAAGACCGTCGCCGCCCAGATACAGCTCGCCGGGCGTTCCTTCGGTAACCGGCCGTGCATGGCGGTCCAGAACATAAACCGTGCTGTTGGCAACAGGGCCGCCGATGGGAAGATCAGCGCCGGGTTGAATAAGTCGGTACCACGTAGAAAATGTTGTGTTTTCCGTGGGGCCGTAAGCATTCAGCAGGCGCTCCGGGGCATTGCCTTGCAGCACGCGGTCAATGCTGTTGGAGTCCAGGGCTTCGCCGCCTACCAACAAGGTGCCCACGCTCATAAAGGTATCGGGGTTCTCCGCCGCATGTCGGTTGAACAGGGCCGTGGTGATAAACATGACGTCTATGTCGTGATCCGCGAGCCAAGCGCAGAAACGAGGGGTATCCAGGACCACATCCTTCGGGGCGATGACGGCCGTCCCCCCGTTCAGCAGGGGCCCCCAAATCTCCAGCGTAGCCGCGTCAAAGGCCGGCGTGGCGATATTGGCCACGCGAACTCCCGGCTCCAGGCGGACATAATCGGTTTGTCGGACCAGTCGAATGACGGCACGATGAGGGATGAGCGTTCCCTTGGGCTTGCCGGTGGAGCCGGAGGTGTACATGATGTAAGCGATATGATCCGCTGAGCTCGGTCGGCGATGTCCATCGACTCGGTTAGATGCCCTTTCTTCAATTGGGTCGACGATAACCACGCCCGGAAAGGCAACATCGGCTGCATCGGTAACCACCACGGGCATGTTGGTTTCTGCAACAATGCCACCCTGGCGCTCCGTGGGATTGTTGAGGTCCAGGGGCACGTAGGCGCCGCCCAATTGCAAGACAGCAGCCATGGCCGTGATCATGGGTAAGCCGGCCGGCATCAGCAGGCCGACCGGGGTTCCGGGACCCACGCCAAAATTCGCAAGGCGCCCTGCCAGTAGGTCTACTCTTTCGCCGAGTTGTCGATAGGTGACGCTTTCATCCCCGGTGATGATCGCCGGTGCGTCGGGGAATCGAGCAACCATTTCTTCCAATATTTCCGGAATGGACGCCTGGGAAGGGTAATCGCTGCCGGTTTGGTTCCAGGATTCCAGCACAGCCTTGCGCGTCGCCCGGTCCATCAAGTCGATCTCGGCAAACGGCAGGTTGGGTTGTGCGGTCCAGGTTTCCAGGATGTGATTGTAGTGGTTGCCCAAGGTTCGAATCGTAGAGCCGTCGAAGAGGTCGGTATTGTATTCCACCGCGCAGATCAGATCCTCGGGGCTTTCAGTGACAAACAGAGTCAGGTCATAGCGCGACGAGGTACGCGTGGCGGGCACGGGTTCGATGGTCAGATCGGTCAATCTGGCTTCGCCGGCCGGCGCGTTCTCCAGGACCAACATGACCTGGAACAGCGGACCGCGGCTCAGATCGCGATCGGGGCGCACGGCTTCTACCACCAGGTCGAAGGGCGTTTCCTGATGTGCATAAGCATCCAGGGTTGTTTTGCGAACCCGTTGCAGCAGGTCTGTAAAGCTTGGGTTGCCGGAGAGATCGTTGCGCAGCACCAGGGTGTTGACGAAGAAACCGATCAGGCGTTCCACTTCCAGATGAGTACGGTTGGCTACCCCGGTGCCGATGCAGATATCGCTCATGCCGCTCAGCTTGGACAACAATGCGACGAAGGCGGCCTGCAAGGTCATAAATCGGGTTACCCCCAGGCTTCGTTCCATGCGCAACAGTTCGGCGTTGGTGGCTGCAGGAATGGTGAAGCGGACAAGGTCACCGTTGAAGGTCTGCACGTTGGGGCGCGGTCGATCGGTGGGCAGTGTCAGCAAAGGCGGCGCATCGGCCAGTTGTTCACGCCACCAGGAAAGGCGGCGTTCGCGTTCCTCGCCGGTTAGCCATGATTGTTGCCAGGCCGCGTAATCGGCGTATTGAATCGCCGGCTTGGGCAGTTCGGCGTTCGGGTTCGCGTACAAAAGCGTCAATTCTTCCACCATAACACCCTGCGACCAGGCGTCGCTGATGATATGGTGCATGACAAGCACCAGCAGGTGGTCGTCGTCGCCGATGGGGAACAGGGTCAAGCGCAGCAGGGGCCCGCGATTCAGGTCGAAGGCATGTTCGGACTCCCGCGTAACGGTTTCGGGAATGAGGATTTCTTCGACGGTGTCACCCAAGGTCAGGCCGAGAGCATCCTCCGGTAACAGACGCACCATGGGCGCACCGTTCACTTCTACGAATACCGTCCTTAAAGCCTGCTGGCGCTCGGCCAGTTTACGGACGGCCGCATCCAAGGCGTCGTAATCCAAGTTACCCCGGAAACGCAGAGCTGCTGTCATGTTATAGGCGCTGCCGGGTTGGTCTTCCATGCGGTCGATGAACCACAGGCGTTGCTGCGGGAAACTGACCGGCAGATATTCACCGGAAGGTTGTGCGGGAACCAGAGGCGGCAGGGCCATGCCGCTTTCGGCGAGTAATTGATGATCCAGCCGTGCGGCCAGTTGGGCAATGGTCGGCGCTTCAAAGGCGGAGCGTACCGGCAGCTCCCGGTCCAGGGTTTCGCGAACTCTGGCGCAGACTTGAACCGCCGACAGTGAGTGCCCGCCGATACGGAAGAAATGATCGTTGATTCCCACCCGCTCCAAATTCAGGACCTCGGCCCAGATAGTAGCCAGTACTTCCTCCGTGGGTGTACGAGGCGCCGCATAGGTATCGCGTTCGACGGCGGCGGTATCGGCTTCCATTTCGGCAAGCTTGCGGCGATCCACCTTGCCGTTGGGGGTCAACGGGAAGGCGGTGACAACAGTCATGCTGCCGGGGACCTGGTTGGCGGGCAGGCGACGTTCCAGCCGTTCCTGTAACCCCGGTATGTTGACGTCGTCGCCTTTGATGAATGCTGCCAGGCGGTATTCACCCACCTTGTTGCGGAGGGCGAGAACAACTGCCTCATCAACGGCGGGATCATTGGTCAATACCGCCTCGGTTTCGCCGGGCTCGGTGCGGATACCGCGCACCTTGACCTGAAAATCCAGACGACCCAGTACCTCGAGATTGCCGTCAGGCATGAAGCGGCCCTTGTCACCGGTGCGGTAGAGTAGATCTTCCGGGTCATCGTGAAAGGGGTTGGGCACGAAGCGAAGGTTCTCCGCGTCGTTGTTCAAGTAACCCAGGGTGCGGAAGGGGGTACGGATGTAGATCTCACCGGATTCGCCGATACCGCAAGGACGCATGTCCGAATTCAAAACCAGAACCTGGGCGCCGGGAATGGCAAAACCACCGGGTTGATTACCATGCCTGGGATCGCCGGCCACCACGTGACAGGTTTTGGCCAGGGTGGTTTCACTGGTGCCGTAAAGGTTCACGAGGGTTGTCAGCGCACCGAAGCGCGAGCGCCAGTTTTGGATAAGACGGTCGGTGAGAGGTTCGCCGGCCAGGAAGATATGGCGTAGAGCCGGTAATGAACCGAGGTGCGGCGCTCCCGACAACCAGGCGTTAACCAGGGAGGGCACCACGTTCAAGAGCGTGATTTCCTCACCGGCCAGCCAATTGATCAAGGCAGGCGGGTCCAGAAGGATATCGTCGTCGGGAGGGACGCAAAGCAGAGCGCCCTTGACAAGCGGCAGAAAAACATCGCGCAAAACAGCGTCGAAGGTGGGATTGGCCAGTTGACCCGCGCGCTCGTTTTCACCCAGGTCGAACCGTTCGGCCTGCCAATGGATGAAATGAGCCAACCCTGCATGGCGACCCAACATGGCCTTCGGCGTACCCGTGGTCCCTGAGGTAAAGAAGATATAGGCCGCATCGTCCTGGCCGATTTCCGCGGGAGCATACTCCTCAGTAGCATCTTCAAGCTCGTCTAGCGCTTGGATGATGTGTAATTGGGTTTCGCCTTCGAACGGAGTGAGGGCGATTAGGAAACGCGTCTCGGTTTCGCGCAGCAACAGATCACGCCGTTCCAGGGGCTGGCGCGGGTCAAGGTTCAAAAGGACACCGCCCGAGGAAAGGATTGCCAGCATGGATACGACCAGTTCGGCCGAGCGACCGCCGTGAACCGCCACGACATCGCCCGATTGCATGCCCTTTCGTTTCAAGGTTGCCATGAGCGCGGCCGCACGTTGCGCCAGTTGCGCCCGCGTCCAGGTTTCGCCTTGGAAACGCAAGGCGGGTGCTTGCGGGTTCGCCTTCAGTTGTTGCGCGAACAGTTCGGGAATCAGCGTGTAAAAAGGCTTTTCGATCGGCTGGGTCGGATCGGGCAGCACCTCGGCGGATGCAGGATCGATCAAAGAAACCTTCTCAACCGGAGTATCCGGCGCGATCGTCAGTTCCGCCAACAGGTGGAGATACTGCGTCAACATGGTTTCGGCGCGCGTGGGCGAGATGCGGGCGCGGCGATATACCAGGCGTACGCGCAAGCCCTCCGGGGTTTCATCGATGTACAGGTTCAACAGAAGCTTGGCGTCCGGTTCGCCGGTTTCCATACCTTCCAGGCGAAAGGCGGTTTGTTCCTCGGTTTCCCCGCCGGGCACGTTGATCAGGTTGAACATGACATCGAAGAGCGGGTTGCGGTCCAGGTCGCGTTCCGGTTGAAGTTCCTCCACCAGTCGGTCGAAGGGCAGGTCCTGGTGTGTGAAGGCGTCCAGGGCTGTATTCCGGGCTCGGCCGATCAGTTCCCGAAAGGTGGGTCGGGCGGTGACATTACCGTCCTCATCGCTGTCGGCGCCCACATTCGTGCGTAAGACCAGATTGTTGAGGAAGCAGCCCAGCAGACCTTCCTGTTCCGTAAAGCGGCGTCCCGCCACGGGTGAACCGAGCACCACATCGGACTGCCCGCTGAGTCTGGCCAGAAGTAATTGGAAACCGGCCAGAAGCACCATAAACGGTGTGGCGCCTGTTTCTCGGGCCAGGGCTTCAACTCGTGATCGTATTGACGTCTCCAACATGCGGAAGACCATACGCCCTTGCCAGGTGGGTACGGTGGGTTCCAGGTCCCGCGGCAGCCGAAGGGTGGGCAGATCGGCCAGTTGGTTGCGCCACCAGTTCAACTGATGTTGCATTTCCTCGCTTTGCAACCAACGGCGTTGCCAGGCCGCGAAGTCGCTGTATTGAACGGGTAGCGGGCTCGGCGTATCTCCGCCCAGAAGCAACCGTTGGTAGGCAGTCATCAGTTCACGGGTGAAGATACCCATGGACCAGCCGTCGGTGATGATATGGTGCTGGGTGATCAAGAGAGCGCCGCGTGCAGGCGCCAAACGAATCAGATAGGTTCGCAAAAGGGGGCCGGAAGCCAGGTCGAAGGGACGAGCCGCTTCGGCTTGGACCAGATCTCTCAGCGCCGCTTCTTGATCAACCCGGCTTTGAAGGTCGATGACGGTCAAAGTCAGGGCTTGCGGCGGTAGTAGCTCGGGCCGAGGTGTGCCGTTTTCCGCTGGAAAAACCGTGCGAACCACCTCATGTCGGTGCGCCAGTTCCAGTACAGCCTGATCGAGTGCCTCCGCTGCAACGGGGCCGAACACGCGCAATGCCTGGGTCAGGTTGTAAGCGTTGGAGGGGCCGGTCAACTGGTCCACGAACCACATGCGCTGCTGGGCATAAGACAGTTGAATGGGTTCGTCCTTGGATTGCGGAATAATGCGCGGCGCGTCAAACTGTTCAGCGGGATCGGTTTCCAGCTTGCGCGCCAAGCCGTGGACAGTGGGCGAGGAAAACAGGTCGCGCAGGGAGACATCCCGACCCAATCGTTCGCGAATTCGGGTGGTAACCCTGCCGGCCATAAGCGAGTGCCCGCCCAAATCGAAAAAGCTTGCCGCGGCGCTGACCTTGTCCAGTTCCAAGACCTCGGCATAGATTTCGGCGATCATTTGTTCCATGGGTGTCGCCGGGTCAACGAACTCTTGGGCAAAGTGATCGTGGGCAACCTCGATTTTGGCCAGGGCCTTGCGATCCATCTTGCCGCTGGGCGTAAGCGGGAACTTTTCCAGGAAGATGAAGACCGAGGGCACCATATAGGCCGGCAGCGTAGCTTCCAAACGGCCTCGCAAGACTCGCTGACGTTCGGGAACATCGTCCATGATCACATAGGCGACCAACTGTTTATTGCCGCTGGGATCGGGACGCACGTCCACGATGACCTGGTGTACGTCGTCCATATTGTTGATTGCCGCTTCGACCTCGCCCAGTTCCACCCGATAACCGCGCACTTTAACCTGGAAATCGATGCGACCCAGGAAGAGCATGTTCCCGTCGGCGCGGTATCGCACCAGGTCGCCGCTTTTGTACATACGTGTGCCCGGTTGATCCGTAAACGGATCGGGCAAAAAGCGCTCGGCGGTCAGCGCCGGACGGTTGCCATAACCCCTGGCCAGGCCGGGACCCGCCGCGAACAACTCGCCCGGTACGCCCTGGGGCACCGGATTCAACCGGTTGTCCAGCAGATAAACGATCGTATGACCCGGCGTAATGCCGATGGGCGGCAGCGGCGGCCAGTCGCGGGCATCACCGGCCATGTCATAGAAGGTGGTCATATGGGCTTCGCCGGGACCGTAATGGTTGTGCAGCGTCGCCCCCGGCAATGCATCCATCAGTGAAATAACGGCCGGTGTCACGCGTAATTGCTCGCCGGCAGAAACAATTTGTTGGAGGGAGGAAGGAACCAGATTCAATTCAGCGGCCGCCTCGGCCATGTTCTGAACGGCCACGAAGGGCATGAATACCCGCGTTACCTTCTCCCGTTCCATAAGGCGCAGCATGGCGGGCGCATCAACGCGGGTTTGGGCGTCGATCATAACCAGGGTGCAACCGGTAGCCCAGCCGGCCACCAGCTCTTGCAGCGAAACATCGAAACTCAGCGAGGTAAAGTTAAGCACGCGATGTTGACCTGGCAGACTGGTAGACTGCCAGGCAATCATATTGGCCGCACCCTCGTGGGTCATGAGGATGCCCTTGGGTTTGCCGGTAGAGCCGGAGGTATAGATTTGATAGACCGGGTTCAGCGGGTGCGCTTGAGGTAATTGCGGGTCCGGCGTCGATTCGAAGCGACCGTCCGGTTCCAGGACCAGGGTGGCGGATTGATGCGGCGGCAGATTGTCCACCGTGGTTGGGTCGCAGATGATGACGGAGGCCCGGCTGTCTGCAATCATGAAGGCCAGTCGCTCCGGGGGCCAGGTGGGATCGACCGGTATATAAGCGGCGCCGGAGGCTATGGCGCCCGCCACGGCGGCCGGCATGGCCATGCAACGATTCATGCAGATAACCACGTTCGATTCCAGGCCCACCCCGAGTTCCTGGAGGCGGGTCGCAACATGGAGCGACATCCGATTCAGATCGCGGTAGGTTCGTACATCGGAACCCTCGGCCAGAGCCGGGTGATCCGGGTGACGTCGGGCAGCGTCGGCAACCAGGTATTGAATGGTAGGCGGACCCGGCAGGTTGGGCCTGGTCTTGTTCCATTCGACCATGACGCGGTGCGTTTCCGACGCGCTCATCATCGGAAGGTCGGCGACGGGTCGATCGGTCATGGCGGGCATGGCTTCCAGCAGGTTGACGAGATGGCCCGCATAGCGCTCGGCGGTTTCCCTGGAAAACAGGTCCGTGTTGTATTCCAACAGCCCGGCCAGGTGATCGCCGTGGCGCCGGATGGAGAAGGTCATGTCGAATCGTGCAACCAGATGGGTGGCCTCGATACCGGAAAGCCTTACGCCCGTCAACGGTGCGGCCTCGTGTTCCGGCTGGTTTTCCAGGTCCAGCATGACCTGGAACAGGGGCGTATGACTGGTGCTGCGTTGCGGCTGCACCGCGTCGACCACGGATTCAAAGGGTACGTCCTGATGAGCCAGGGCTTCCAGCGTGGTGCGGCGGATGCGGGCCAGCAGTTGATTGAAATCGGTTTCCCCCGACAGGTCGCAACGAAAGACCAGGGTGTTGACAAAGAAGCCGATCAGTTGCTCGATTTCGGCACTGCCGCGATTGGCAAAGGGCGCGCCCAAGGCGATATCGTCCATGCGGCTATAGCGTTGTAGCACCACGGCCAGGGCGGCTTGAAGAACCATGAACAGGGTGGCGCCCTGGTCGACGCCCAGTTTGGACAGCTCGTCCAGGTTGGCAATGGTGAAACCCACGCGGTCACCGTTAAAGGTTTGGATGTGCGGCCTGGGGTTGTCGGTGGGTAGTTCCAGCAGGTCGGGTAGACCGGCCAACTGCTGCTTCCAATAATCCAATTGCCGCTGCGTGGCCGCGTCGTCCAGCCAGGTGTGTTGCCACAGGGTGTAGTCGGCGTATTGCACCGGCAGGGGCGGCAGGCAGGTCTCCATGTCCTGACGGTTCAGGGCCGCCGCATACAGCCGGGTCAGGTCGCGCACCAGCAGGTTCATGGACCAGCCGTCCGAGATGATGTGGTGCATATTCAGGACCAACACCTGATCTAAAGTATCAAGGCGCAGTAGCGTCGCCCTGAACAGCGGCCCGGTTTCCAGGTTGAAACCCCGGTTCATTTCGATACCGGCCAGGTTTTGGACTTGCAGCTCATCGTGGCCGCTGAGATCGACCAGGATTACCGGGACCTTTAGCCGGTCTCCAATAACCTGCCCGGGCATCCCGTCGATCTCGCGGAACGTGGTGCGCAGGGGTTCGTGCCTGGCCGCAAGCGCATCGAGCGCCGTGGCCAGAGCGGTTATGTCGAAGGGACCTTCCAATCGCAGGGCCGTGGGGATATTGTAGGTGGCGCCTTTACCCTCCTCCCATTGCGAGAAGAACCACAATCGGCGTTGGGCAAACGACAGCGGCACCGTATCGCCGCGTTCTTGCGGAACCAGCGGCGGACGCCTTGCCTTCTCGCTGTCCGTTGCCGCATCGATGCGGGCGGCCATGGCCCTGAGAGCGGGCGCTTCGAAGACAGCCTGGACCGACAGTTCCACGCCGAAGGATTCGCGAATGCGTGAAAGCAGCCGGGTGGCCACCAGCGAATGGCCGCCCAGGTCGAAGAAGTTGCTGCCCGCACCGGGCTTCACCCCGCCCAGCAGTTCCGACCAGATGACGGCCAGCAATTGTTCGGTTTCCGTGCCCAGCGCCTGGTCCGCGCCCTCGTCGGCGGGAAGCTCCACGGCCTGGAGCGCGGCCCGATCGATCTTACCGGCAGGGCTGAGCGGCATTTGCTCCAGAACCACAATGTGGTTGGGCACCATGTGCTTGGGCAGTTGGTCCGCCACGCGGTCGCGTAGTTCCGTGGGGTCGGGCTTTCCCTCTTTCTCGGCGGTGACGAAACCCACCAGCACGTCGCGGCGGGCGATGACGGTTGCCTGATCCACACCCGGTTGAGCCCCAAGCACCGCGGCGATCTCGCCGGGTTCGATGCGGAAACCGCGCAGTTTGATCTGGTGGTCCAGGCGGCCCAGGAAGTCCAGTTGACCGTCGGCGCGGAATCGGGCGCGGTCACCGGTCGCGTAGTGACGGCTGCCGGGTTTGCCGCTGAAGGGATCGGGCCGGAAGCGGTCGGCTGTCAGCGCGGGACGGTTCAGATAGCCCTGAGCCAGTCCCGCTCCGCCGATCATCAGTTGGCCGGGGATACCGACTGGCTCAGGGCTATCTGAACCGTCCCGCGCTGACAGCCGACCGCTTCCGGCCCGATCCCTTCAGCGGCAAACCCGGCAGCCGTCACTACGCGACCGGTGACCGC
>JASJCB010000233.1 GCA_030066195.1 Acidobacteriota bacterium | reverse complement strand
TTGGTTGTTTCAAGAAACTTGGGATCAAGGAATCCGTTCTGATTCCTTGAGGTGGAAAAGTCAGGAGCAAAGAATCAGGTCTCATTCTTCGACCCGGAAAAGTCAGGAGCAAAGAACCAAAACTGGTTCTTTGCACACTGAAAAGTAATGTGAAAGAAAAGAGTTGTGGTTCCTTGACACGGACTTTTCGGGGGCAAAGAATATAAAATATTTCTTTGACCCTGAACTTTCGGTGTCCTAAGAAAGGGGACTGATTCTTTGCTCCCCGACTTTCAGTATCGAGAAAGCAGTCGAGATTCTTCGATCCCGGGCGTCGAGAATCAATGAACCGGGTAGTAAACCAAGGTATATCTCTTCAAAGATTTCTCAATCAGCTGTATTAAGTTGTTGAATTCGAGAATGGGGTTGTTTAGGCGGGGAACAATGAAAATCCGGGTCGAACGAGCAATCGAAAGGAAACCTGGTCACAACCCCGCATGGCGTTGCGCCCGCTCACGTCAAAGTCGCTTTTGGAACCATTCTAAGCAGGTGAAGCGGACACTAAGCAGGTGAAGCGGACATGCGGTGCAATAGGTGGTTGCATCCATCGCGCAAGGGCTTTCTCTACGTCGCCGCAAGGCTTCCTTGAACTGTCTTGGACAATGCGCTACCCTAGGGCCTTTAATCGTGGTTTCCACAACACCTTTCAGGGAACTGCAAGGAGGCCGGCAGCTTGAAGCCCTACAAGAAATACCGTGACCTGGTAGGCAACACACCGATTATCGACCTGACCCACCTGGCTGAAGACGTCCACGAAGATGTCCAAATTCTGGCCAAATGTGAATTCACCAATCCCGGTTACTCCGTTAAAGACCGCATCGTGGCCCACATCTTCGACAAGGCCGAGGAGGAAGGTCGTTTACGACCCGGCAGCAGAGTCCTGGCCGCATCGAGCGGCAATACCGGTGCTGCCGTGGCCATGATGGCTGCCTGGCGAGGTTACAAGGCGTTCATCGTCACCTCACCCAAATGTTCTCAGGAAAAAATGGATGCCATCCGCGCGTATGGCGCCGAGTTGGTAGTGGCCGGCAGTTATATGGCCGAGGCCGAGAAGATGGCAGAGGAAGACCCGGATCTATTCGACGTGGACCAATACGCCAATCCGTTGAATCCCGAGGCGCATTACCACAGCCTGGGCCCGGAGATATGGGACCAGACCAAGGGCGCCGTGACTCATTTCACTTGCGGGGCCAGTACCGGCGGCACCATTTGCGGCGTTTCCAAGTACCTGAAAGAACAAAAAGGAGAAGTGGAAGTGGTTATGGCCGATCCCGTCGGCTCCGTCTTCTACGAATACTTCCGCACCGGCTGCCTGGGGGAAGCCCGGCCCTTTCATGTGGAAGGCGTAGGCAAGGCCGGCATCCCCAAGGTCATGGATTTCGAACTGGTGGACGACGTGATTCAGGTCAGCGACCAGGAGGCTGTCGAGACCTGCCGGAAACTGGCGCAGGACGACGGGCTGATGGTAGGCGGCAGCAGCGGTTTGAACGTGTACAGCGCGTTGAAGCTGGCCCGACGTCAGAAGGAGCCGGCAACCATCGTAACCGTGCTGGTGGACAGCGGGCTGAAGTATATTTCCAAAATCTATAACGATGACTGGGTAGCGGAAAACGTCTACCAACACACCTGTAAGTAGACCATGTCATGTTACGCGACCTGATCGACCGCCGAAAAGTGTTGGTGCTGGACGGCGGCCTGGCCACCCGGTTGGAGGATCTGGGTTGCGACCTGGATGATCCTCTGTGGTCCGCCAAAATCTTGTTGGAGCAGCCGGAGTTCATCCGCCGGGTCCATCTGGATTATTATCGCGCCGGCGCGGACGTGGCGGTGACCGCCAGTTACCAGGCAAGTATCGAAGGTTTCGAAAGACAAGGACTCAGCGAGGCCCAAGCCGGTTCCTTGATTCAATCGTCAGTGCGCCTGGCCCGGGAAGCCCGCGATATGTTTCTGGAGACGGGTGAGGAAAACCGGTCGAGGCCGCTGATCGTGGGCTCGGTCGGCAGTTACGGCGCCTACCTTGCCGACGGTAGTGAATATCGTGGACAATTCGATTTGGATCACGACCGGTTGAAGGCGTTTCATCGACCGCGAATGTCGCTGTTGCATGAGGCGGGTGTGGATCTGCTCGCCATGGAAACCATTCCCTGTAGGGAAGAGGCGGAAGCGCTGGTTTCATTGTTGAAAGAATTCCCCGGCTTGAGGGCATGGGTCAGCTTCAGCGCGCGCGACGAGGTTCATACTTCGCAAGGAGAGCCCATGACCAAGGTAGCGGCGGCCCTGCATGAACACGATCAGGTGGAAGCCGTGGGGGTGAATTGCACCAACCCGAAGTTTATCGAAAGCCTGATCCACGCGGTTCGCGCGGGCACGGACAAACCCGTGGTGGTCTACCCCAATTCGGGTGAGACATGGTGCGCGCAAACCCACACCTGGGGCGGTGACGGGAGCAATATTTTCCCGGATGCCCTGTTGGATCGCTGGTACGCCGCCGGAGCCCGTTTGATCGGCGGATGTTGCCGCACCGGTCCGGAGACGATCAGCGCCATAGCGGCCTGGCGCCGGGGACTGTAGCGACGGGAGTCAATCCCATTGCTTGTGGATGTAATTGATGCTCGTCGCGGTGCCGATCTTCAGCTTTTGGCAAAGGTCTCGAGCCTCTTCGGTAAATCCTCCCAGCGAGAGAACGGCGCTCAGGACCTTGCGCTCGGGATGACGTTTTGCAAATAGCTCGGCTCTCGACGCCAGTTTCCGGATAACGCTCTCTCCACTTGGGTCCTTCGTTTTCTTGACCTCTACCAGCAGGGTTAAACTACCGCTCTCGGCATCCACTCTCAGGTCAATTTCACCCTTTTTTCCGTCCGGCCCCTGAACCATGAAACGAGGGAAGAGTTCGCCTGTTTCCAGCTCGGGATCTTCGGGCAAGTCTTTGAAATAGACCGACGGGCGGAAGGTTCCGCGCACGCGCATGTCTATTTCCAACTGCGCCTCGGCCAGACGACCCGAAACCTGGTTGAGCTGGTTTTGCAAGGCCCGCTTCTCACCCGTAAGTTTATTCACAAGGTAATCGATGCCCTGATCGGCCTCCGGGTCCAACTCGGCCAGTTCGTTGCGCAACCATCGTTGTAACAAGAGGAAGAAGGTGCCGTCCTCCAAACCGATGAATTCATTGCTGAAGCGACTGCGCAACATGCTCGCCCGGCGCAGCTTGATAAGACGTTTCTCAACTTCTGTCACATCGATTTCCAGGTTAAGGGCCGACCTTACCATTTCAGCCGTGTAAACCTTGCCGGGGTTTCGAGTGAGAAACAGTAAGATTCTTTTCGCGTTTCGTTGATTGATGAGGCCGATGGAACGTTCGAACCACGAGCGCCAACCGACCAACATTTCCGCATCGTCCGCCGTGGTTTCATAATCCAAGGCGCGGATCACACCCTCCCTGGTGGTCAGGTCGCGATCAGGACATTTGGAGCGAATCACACAGGCGACGAAATGGGGATCTGAATGGCAGAGTCGGTTGATCAGCAGCGCCGATTCGTTGGTAATGGGTTCCTCATAAATCTCGGCATAGCGGTATACCGCACTGAGACCTTCTTCGGTGGTAAGATAGGGCGACAGATGCATCTCCGTCAATCGACCACCCTCCAAATAGCGCTCGACCACCTCAATCAAGCGGCTGACCACGGAGCCCGTCGCCAACATGGGGGCAATCTTGGACTCGGAAACCTCGTGATACATGCCGGGAATAGTCTCGTCCGGGGCCGTTTCACATCTTTGATCACGGTAGACGAAATTGCTCAGGTTTTGGAACTCGTCGATGATCACCAAAAAAGGGGTTTTGTGTACACCGGCCATCACATGAGGCGTCCTGACCGCGTCCCGCCACATGGAATCGTGCAAGCCCATTTCAAAATTCTTCTTCAGCTTTTCGGCAATTCGCAGCAGGGACGGGTTGTGTTTGTTTCCATATTCGCGGATCTCATCGAGGTCGAGGGTTTCTTTCAATAACTCCGGGTCGCGGTCTAGAAAAGAGATGTACTGCGTGGCAAAGGTGCGGAAGTAGTCCATGGCCAGATCCGGGTACCAGGTCTTGATCTCTTCGATCTCGATATAGATGGGGATGACCGGCCCGTTCTGTCGCCACAATTGATTGAACAACCGCTGGACAAACGCCGTCTTGCCGCATTTCTTGCGAGCCACGATCACCCGCGATTTGGAAATGCGCCGCGGAATCCCGGCGATCCACTTATGGTATTCCGCGAATTCCTTCTCTCGACCCACCAACAGCCTGGGGTCGCCGATGCGCTCGTCTAACGGATAGTCATCCAGGTTCAACATATCTCCCCCGATACCCGGTCAGCATAACACAATCCGGGAATCCAGGCCCGCTGTTGCATCACCGGTTGAAGAGGGTTTTGATCCAGGACAACAGGGCCGCTCCCAACAGTGCGTCGTCCAGATAGCCGTCCTTGTCCTGGATGTGCAACAGTACCCCGCCGACCAGCAGTGCGGCGGCGAGAACCGTGAGGCGCAGGCTGTCCATGGAGCGTTCCAGCCGTCGCAACTTATCACGGACCTCCGGCGTCAGGGCATTGCGCACCACCAGGGCGCCGCGCTCCGCCCGGGCCAGTACCCTATCGGTTCGCCGCGGAATTCTGGCCAGGGCTTGGACGGTTTCCAAAAGCTCCCTACCCACCTTTTTGGCGCCGAGATCTTCTGTCGCCAATTGACGGGCGAAGGGCAGCAACGCCAGCCATGGGTTGAATTCCGGGTCCATTTTGGTGACCATGCCGTTCATGATCTCGATCGAACGCACCGTAAACAAAAGGTCCACTTGTACCTGGAACGGCGTCTCGAAGATAATGTCGCGGAAATCGGCAAAGACCCGGTTGACCGCCTCGCCGGCCGCTTCCTGGATACGGTTGTTGGCCACGCCCCAGATATTGTCCAGCAGAACCTCATGTAATTCCTCGATGCGGGTCAGGTCGGCGCCGGGAAGCAAGGTACCCGCCTGGACATAGCTTTGCACCATGCGATGGGGGTCCCTGGAGGCAACGGCGAAGGCGAATTCGCGCAGCGCATTGCGTAATCGCCGCGGAATGCGGCCGACCATGCCGAAATCGACCAACACCACCTGGAAGTCTCGTTCGTCGGCCTCGGGAATGGGTTGACCTGGGGCAAACGGGGCCATGCCCTTTTCCTTTTCTTCATCGGTCAACAGCGGCCGGATAAAGAGGTTACCGGGATGGGGGTCGGCATGGACCATATGTTGACGGAAAACCTGTTCCATATGCAGTTCGAAAAAGGCCAGGGACGCCTTGCTGAGATCGATGCCGGAGCGTTGCATTGCGTCAATATCATTCGGCTTGAACCAGGCCACGTTTTCCATGGTCAAGATTCCGTCTTTGGAGTAATCCGGGAACAGTTCAGGCAGGTAAAGGCGATGGTCCTGCTTGAAAAAGGCGCGGAACTGTTCCAGATTCTCGGCCTCGGCGCGAAAATCCAGTTCAGCGCGAGTAACCTTGTCGAACTCCTCCACCAACCAGTCCAGGTCCACGCGCCTGGCTACCGGACGATACCACTCCAACCAGGAGCAGGCCAGTGCCGTGGCGGCCAGATCGGTTTCCACGAGGGTGTGGATGCCGGGCCGTAAGACCTTGACCACCACTTTGCGGCCGTCGGATAGGGTAGCGCGGTGTACCTGGGCCAGGGAAGCGGCGCCGATAGGAGTTTGCTCAAATTCACGGAACCAGGTTTTCAGGGGGCCGCCCATTTCCCGTTCAACTATTTCGACAATACCGGGGAAGGGCGCGGGGGGTATTTTATCCTGCAAGCCGGCCAGTTCCGAGGTGATTTGGGTCGGCAGCACATCCACGCGAATGCTGAGGAACTGGCCCAATTTGATGAGTACGCCGCCCAGGTGCACGGCCAGGTGCCGAAAACGCCGGGCAATGCGCTGGTAGCGTTTATAGGGATCGGGCCGCAACCAACGCAAGCCGTCGCGGTTGAGGACAATGTCGAAGAAGAAGGCTTGAGCGAAGACCCGAAAGAAAAACCAGCTGACGCGGAGGAAGCGCCATCGGTTGAAAGGCCGTTTCGGTTCAGACATGCAGAGAGTCCCCCAGTTAGCGCCGGCTGGGGAATTCTAGCACGGGGTCACTGGTTTCCCACAATACCTTGAAAGACTACCAGGGAAGAACGCCTGATCAGTAGCGATCACGCCCGTATTCAGGGTCACGCTTCTGATGCCTCAGAACCAGAATCTGAATGTTGTCCTCGACAAGGTAGAGAATGTTATAGGGAAAGTCTCGCATGACACAGCGACGAACATCACCGTCTAATTTTTGATAAATGTAGGGGAACTTCTGAATACGCCTGATGTTTGTCCAAAAATCATCGACAAATCTTTTTCCGTACCAAGCCTTTGCCTCTTCGATGTCTTTGTTAACTTCCGGATGAAAGATAACGTTCATGAAAGGCCTTGATAAGATCGAGTAAACATTTCATCTAAGGACAATGCCTGAACGGTACCGTCTTTCAACTCTCGGCGGCGTTTATGTGCCAATTCGATAGTTTCCTTATCTAAGGGAGGGACGACACTTTCCCAGAGTTGTTCGGCAAGCAAAAGTCGGTCAGATGTAGAAAGGGACATTGCTTGATCCCTGGCCAGTTCCAAATCACTTTTCATCAATCACTTCCTCCTAGAAACATCTTACCATCAGTATGTCGAAAAAGCCGAGGTTGACTAATTATTTGTCAAGTGCCGGCAATTCGCCAACTTAACGGCCGGAGCCCAAGCGACGGGTGCCGCCCTTTCTTCCCTTGATGCCCTGGTGGATATCCAAGTTTTTCCCCTCGGCGACACCCGCGTGGTACGCATCAGTTTCCCGGTAGGTGAACGCCCTGGCCTTTCTAAGCCTGGGGTGCCGGTCGTTGTAGAATTCCCGTAGTTTGTCCCGCTTCAACAAGATCAGTTGACGGCCCTCGGCCGGTGTCGTCGCGGCGGCTTCCTCCGCTTCCAGTTTTTCGAACAGGCCCTGCATGACCCCCAACTGGAAATCCCGTTTCGAGGAGCGGCCTTTCAGCATGGGATTCCGGTATTGTTGCGCCCGCCAAAGTAATTCCAATTCAAGGCGGAGGTAGTCGTAGACATACTCGGCAACTTCCAAAGCCGCCGAGGTGCCGCAGATTTCTATCAGCCAGACCCGGCGTTCAGGGTGCAGCAGGGATGAGGGCACCCAAACCAGTTCCACGCCGAAAAAACGAAGAAGCACCGAGGCGATGAACCTCTCTACCGAACTCTTCTGTTTGCGAGGGAAACCCAGGTAGGCGTAGCAAAAATCGTGATCGCGTACTCCCAGGTCCAGTTCGTAGCGCTCCATCAGAGCGCGAGCGCGCGTCATGGCTGCCTCGGCCTCGTGCACGTTGGGACTTTCGGCCAGGGCCAATAACTTGCGGATCTTGGCCAAAATAGGGGGTACCTGACCCTTGGTTGCCAGCCGGGAACTGTGACTGATGCCCAGGCGATCGCAGGCATAGCGAAAGCGCCCGCCGTGGGCGGTTTCGGCCGGGTCCTTGTCCGCGTCCAGAATCTCATCGGCGAACTGATGCGCCATTTCGTGCTTTAAGGTTTCGAGGATTTCCAATATGCTGAAGTTCATCAACAGGTAAGTCGAGATGGACAGGGTGCGTGTGCTTCGGTCCCAGGAACCCAGCACGCCTCGTCCCTCCGAGATACTGAATACCGGCCTTTTCAGCCTGCCGTTGAAAGCTTCCCGGTTGACGGCTTCCCAATTGTCTTGCAGGAAGCGGGTGAAAAGACGCAAGTAATTGTTGAACATATCTATTGCTTTGCCTCGATGATAATGTCGTCCAAGCGAACATCATCCACCGGCTTATCGGGCGGTTCGCCGTTCGGTCCGGTAGTTTGACTATCGGCAATGGCGTCGACCACCTCGAAACCGTCAACGACCTTGCCGAATATGGTGTATTTATTGTCCAGTTCCTTGATTTGGTTCAAGGTGATATAAAACTGGGACGTCGCTGAGTCCAGAGCCGGGCCCCTGGCCATGCCCACCGTGTATTTCTCGTGCTTCAGGAAGGGGGTGGTTTCCAGTTCCATCTCGTAACCGCTTCCGCTTTCACCGGTACCCACCGGATCGCCGGTTTGGATGACGTAACCCTTGATGACGCGATGCCAAATCATATCCTTATAGAATTTCATGGAGGCCAGCAGGGCAAAGTTTTTGGCGTGATTGGGCGTTTGCCGCGTGTCCAACTCGATGGTGATGTCGCCCTTCGAGGTTTTAAGGATGAAACGGGATTCGGGGTCGGGCATAGGCAGATTGACGATGGAGACCTTTTTGCCTTTTGCCTCGTTGTATTTATCTTCGTAGGAAATCTCGTAAACGGCGCCGGGTTTGACATCTGGAAAGAAGCGGCTCAACCTGATGCGAAAATCGCGGTGGGCGCCGATGCCCAGTGAATCCGATCGCTTGAACAGGTTTTTGCTGGACATCTTTGGAGCCAGGGCAAGGGCCTTGCCGTCGCGTTTTACGGTCAGGCCTTCCAACAATTGCGGCCATTTGCGGGCGCGCAGGTCGCGCTCGGTTTGATTCCCCAGTCGCAGAGTGATAAAGGCCGGTTCGTCCCTGGCGAACAGGGTGCGCTCCTGCACGATTTTTACAAAATAGGCCGGCATCTGGTTGGGTGCGGTAGCCAGCAGGAAGAATAAGGTCAGCATAACGAAACTCCAATTAAGGCAAAAGCAACATGGCGTCGCCGTAGGAATAGAATCGGTAGTTGTGTTCGATAGCCTCCCGGTACAGAGCCAGGATGCGTTCGCGGCCGGCCAGGGCCGAAACCAACAGGATCAGGGATGAACCGGGCAGGTGGAAATTGGTGATCAAGCCGTCGATAGCGCGGAACCGGTAGCCGGGGTAGATGTAATGATCGGTGTCGGCGGTTCCCGCGTGAAAACCATCCCGGTAGTTGGATTCCAGGCAGCGGGTGGACGTAGTGCCTACCGCAATGATGCGGCGGTTTTCATTTCGAGCCAGATTCAGTCGATCGGCCGCATTGGGTTCGATGGTATAGGTTTCCGCGTCCATCTGATGTTCGCGGATATCGCTCGCGGTAAGCGGCTTGAAGGTGCCGATACCCACGTGGTGGGTGACGTAGCATAAATCGACGCCTTGCCGTTGCAGGTCTTCCAACAGCTCGGGGGTAAAGTGCAGGCCCGCGGTAGGTGCGGCCACCGCGCCCAGGTCGCGGGCATAGACGGTCTGGTAACGTTCGCTGTCCTGACTACCCGGACCTTCCTCGCGCTTGATATAGGGGGGCAGCGGCAATTCACCGTCGGCCTCCACGGCTGCTTGCAATGCCTCGAAATGGTCGAACGCCAGAATGCCGCGGCCCTGATCGCCCTTCTCGATCAGGCGGGCGCGTACCCCTGAATTGGGGAAGGTCAATATCATGTCCGGCTTCACCCGTTTGGCCGGACGCAGCAGCACGGGCACCCTGCCGGGGTCGACCTGGATACTGAGGATGAAGGTCTCGATACGGGTGCCGGTTTCCTTGACGGCAAAGCAACGGGCTTTCATGACGCGAGTTTGGTTCAAAACCAGTACATCACCGGGCCTCAGGTACTGCCCGATCTCTGCAAAATGGTGATGCTTGGGCGGTTCGTCGCCCAGCGCCACCATCAACCGCGAGGCATCGCGCCGGTCGGCGGGATGTTGGGCAATACGATCCACGGGCAGGTCGAAGACATAATCGTGGGTGTCAAAAGTCATCAGCGCCTGTTCCCTCCACGCACCGCATTCTGGCAGGGAATGCGCCGGCAATCAATGCCCAATCTCGCAAAAGACCTTCGTCCGGAGCCCTGACGAAGGATTCATCAGGACCGAGCATCTTCACACTTCTACCGGAAACGATTTTCCTACATGAACTCAGTCTCTGACCACGGCAAACCGCAACAACCGTATCGGGGAAAATCGCCGGCGCACTGTTTCCGATTTTCAACGGACGATTTCCTGTCATTTATTTGCATCCGAAGGCATGCCGGGTGCGAAAGCAAATAAGTGCGGACCGATTGGTTGCCGACAAGGAGATGAGCATGAAAAACATGTGGACCTGCGCCGCGATGAACATGGCTAAAACAGCTGTGGCAATGATGCACTACCAACGACAAAACATGAAGCAACAATGGTGCGACACCGGAAGGAGCGGCCGTACATACCGCCCCCACCGATCCACTGCCTCCCGGGAATGCCGGCCCTGCGAACCCGTCGGGGACGACCGTAAGAACATCTTGGAAACCGCTCTCGCCGACGGCTCCTTCACCACGCTCACTACGGCCCTGGCCAAGGCCGACCTGTTGGGCGCCCTGCAACGAGGCGGTCCCTTTACCGTCTTTGCGCCTACCGACTCGGCTTTTTCCCAAATCCCCACTGCCACACTCGATGAACTGCTGGATCCCAAGAACATCGACCGCTTGCAGACCGTGCTCGGTTTCCATGTCGTCGAAGGGCGCCTGGACGCCGGCTCAGTCAGCAAACGCCGTCACCTCACGACCACCAGCGGTCAGCGCCTGACCGTCGCCGTAAAAGACGGCAAGGTCTTCGTAGGCGAAGCACAGGTAACCACCGCCGATATTCAGTGCAGCAACGGCATCATCCACGTTGTCGACCAGGTCTTGATGCCCGGTTTGGACGATCTTACCGCCGCCCTGGCCGCTGACGCGCGTTTTTCCACCCTGGTCGATCTGGTCCAAAAGGCAGGGTTGTTGGAAGTACTGAAAAAAGGCGGCCCCTTCACCCTGTTTGCGCCCACCAACGAGGCATTCGCCGCGCTTCCCGAGGAAACGGTCAACGCTCTCACCCAACCCGATGCAAAGGACCAACTGGGTCGTGTTCTGAAGTATCACTTGATCGGGAAGCGCGTTTTCGCTCGTGAAGCCGCATCGGCGGACAGTCTAAGAGCGGTATCCGACGATCGACTGTACTTCGGCTTTCAAAACGGTCGTCTCACCGTCAACGAGGCGACCATTACAGAAACGGATATTGAAACCGGTAACGGCGTCATCCATGTGATTGACATGGTGCTCCAACCCTAGAAGTCCAAGATGGAGGGGGTCCCGATCGGCGGGCTCCCTCCGAATGCACCAAAAATACAGATGTACCGACGCCTTGGGCTGAAAGCTGTGTTTACCAAAACGGATCGCCGCGAGCCTTTCGCCGTGATGACTTTCCGGCAACCTTTCGATAGATGCTTCGAGATAGTCATCCGGCCCGAGACGACGGGTCTCCGGCCGGGCCGAACTAAATCAAGTTACATTCAGTGAAAATGGGGAGCATTGAATCTCGAATTGTTTCCCCGGGTTGATTTTTATACTCTTGTGGTAAAATACCTTTACTTTCCGCTTTTAGAACGGAAACTTCTTCTATCGATTTCCTCATTCCTCTTTTTTATTTTCGGCTCGCAATCTAACGAAACGCACATGCCGTTTTCGCAATTCCCAATGACGAGGTCCCCATGCCGCCAAATTCACCCGGGTCCGACTCCGCCGCGGACTCCGTGGTTGCCCTGTTGGCCGAGTACCGACGAAAAGGCATTAAACTTTGGGCTGACCATGGCAAGCTGAAGTTCAAGGCGCCCGACGGCGCGCTGACCCCGGAGTTGAAACAGAACCTGAGGCGACACAAACAGGCCATTCTTGCCTTCTTCGAGGAGGTAGCCCAAAGCGACACCGGGGAGATTATTCCTCGTCGCCGGGAAACGAGACCTACGCCGCTTTCCTTCGGTCAACAGGGCTTGTGGTTCTTGAACAAATTACGACCCGGGGAAAACATTTCCACGACCCTACTCATGGAAGGCCCCTTGGACGTGGGCGCCTTGGAACAGGCGCTGGACGCCGTAACCCGACAACACGATATCCTGCGTACCTCTTTCCAAGAACGCGACGGGGTCCCGCTTCAAGTCATCGCCTCCCGGATCAAGCCGGATGTCGATCTCACCGATTTGCAGGATATCACCCACACCGAGGCCGAAACCGACATCCTGGTCAACCGTCTTTCATTCACACGCTTCCAGCTTGACAGAGCGCCCCTGCTGAAACTGCACCTGCTCCGATTGAACCCCCGCGAGCACCTCATGATGGTTGTCATGCACCATATCATCTCCGACGGTTGGTCCATCAGCGTTTTGATGGACGGCATCCGCAAGGTCTATACGGCGATCATCGAAAACCGCGTGGCCAGGTTGCCCGACCTACCCCTGCAATACGCCGACTATGCCGCCTGGCAACGCGGTTACCTGACCGGCGAACTTCTTGAAGAAAAACTGCTCTGGTGGCGCGAATATCTCGCCGGCGCCCCGGAGATGACCACCCTGTTGACGGATCGTACCCGGCGGCTCACCCAAGACACTCGCGGCCGAATCATTGAACGAATTATACCCGGCATTCAGCCCGCCGTCGCCGCATTGAGTCGAGAGACCGGCAGCACCGTCTTTATTGTACTCCTAAGCGCATTCTACGCAACACTTTACCGTGTGCTTGGCCAGGATGATTTAACCGTGGGTACCCCGCTGGCAGGGAGACGTAAGGCGGAACTGGAACCCATGATCGGTTACTTCATCAACATGCTGGTGCTACGCGGAAATGTTTCAGGCAATCCCACCTTTGCGGAACTTTTAGACCGCGTGTGCGCCCGAACTCTGGAAGCCTATGACCACCAGGAAGTGCCTTTCGATCAGGTAGTCGATGCCGTCAGCCCCAACCGCTCCAACAGTTTCACGCCCTTATTCCAGATCTCTTTCGGCGTACAAAACATGCCGCCGACCGTTGCGGCATTGCCCGCCCTATCCATGTCCGCCGTGCCTCGCGAACAGGTCAACACGCCGTTCGACATCAACTTCATGATCCACGAGGAAGGTTCAGATCTCAAGCTGGTGGTGGAATACAATTCAGCCCTGTTCCTGAAACCGACCTTGGACCTCTTCTGCCAACGCTTTACAGCCCTGGTCCGCGGCGCCGTCGACCGGCCTCGGACACCCGTCGACCGGTTGCCGGTTATGGATGCCGAAGAGCGGCTGCGCCTGATCGAAGCCTGGAACTTAACTGACGTGAACTACCCTGACGAACTTTCCCTCGGCGACCTTACCGCCCGTCAGGCGCAACGCTCCCCGGAGGCGCCGGCGGTGATCTACGGTTCTTATCCGTTGACCTACGGACGCTTGAATCGCAGGGCAAATCAACTGGTGCATTACATCGCCGAATTCATCACCGAGCCCGGTCAACCGGTGGGCCTGCTCTTGGAACCCGGAATCGATCTGGCCGTCGCAATCCTGGCCGTGGTCAAAGCGGGCGCCGCCTATGTGCCCATGGACCCCGATAATCCCGCCGAACGCTTGTCCCATATGATCACCGATACCGGCATGCGCCTCCTGCTCAGTCATTCCTCCATGGAAAACGCCCTGCCGGAGCCTTTTTCCTATGTGGCGGTCAGCGTGGACAATCCCCGTATCGGCGACCTGCCCGATACGGAACCCCATATCCCGGTGGACGGCAGGATGACCGCTTACATCATGTATACCTCGGGGTCCACCGGCAAACCCAAGGGTACCGTCATTCCCCACCGCGCCGTAACCCGCCTGGTATGGCAAAGCAACTTCCTTCAAATCGGTCCGCAAACCCGCATGGGCCAGATTGCCAGTGTGGTTTTCGATGCCTTCACCCTGGAGTTGTGGGGCCCGTTGCTCAACGGCGGGACCATGGTGGGCGCCGATCGGGAAACCCGCTTGGATGCCGGTCGTTTTGCCGCCTGGTTGCGCGACGAGGGCATTACCGATTTGTTCATCACCGTGGCGTTGTTCAATCGCATGGTCAGCGAACGGCCCGATATCTTCGCTACTATCCAAACCCTGATGTCAGGCGGCGAGGCACCGGATCATCACGCTATCCGCACTTGTTTGACCCACGGTGCGCCCAAACGTTTCCTCAATGTCTACGGCCCCACCGAAAACACCACCTTTTCCACCTGGCGACTGATCGAGCTTCTTTCTCCTGAGAACGCCTGGATTCCCATGGGCGAACCCATCACCAACAGCACCGCTTACGTGTTGGATCATCTTCTGGAACCGGTGGGCTTGGGCATGCCGGGCGAGCTATGCCTGGGCGGCGACGGTCTGGCCGACGGTTACCTCAACCGCCCCGCGCTCACCGCGGAAAAGTTCGTACCGCACCCCTTTTCCCGGGAACCGGGCGAGCGGCTGTATCGCAGCGGTGACCTGGTCACGATAAAAGAAAACGCCGGTCGCCCCGACTTCATTTTCCTGAACCGCTTGGACAGCCAGGTGAAATTGCGCGGCCTGCGGATCGAACTGGGCGAGATCGAAGCAGCCTTGGAAAATATCGACGGCGTAGTACAAGCGGCTGTCCTCCTGCGCCGGGAAGACGACAAAAGGCTGGTCGCCTATTTGGTCGCGACGGATGTCATGGACCTGGAGACCATCAAGACCGCCCTGCGCCGAAGCCTGCCGGACTATATGATTCCCGCCGTATTCGTACCCATGGACGCGTTACCGATCACCGCCAACGGCAAATTAGATCGCCGCGCCCTGCCCGCGCCCAACCCGGCCGACACCATCGAGACTTCTGACTACATCGCGCCCAAAACCCCGACCCAGGAAAGCCTGGCAACCTGTTGGGCCGAACTGCTGGGCCTTCCCCGAGTCAGCATATCGGCCAATTTTTTCGATCTGGGCGGTCACTCGTTATTGGCGACCCGTGTGCTTTCGTTCATCCGCGCCAACTTCAAGACCGAACTGTCCCTGGAATTCTTTTTTGCCAACCCTACCGTGGAAGCCGTCGCCGACCAAATCGATAACCAGGGCGATCGAACAACCGAGGACTCTGCTGTTCATCCGGTTCCGCGCGATGCCGGCGACCTGCCGCAACAGGCCCAACCGCTCTCCTTCTCGCAACAACGTCTGTGGTTCCTGGATCGTCTGGCCGAAAGCGGCCCGGCGCGGATCGGTTACAACATGCCCGCCCTATTGCTGCTGCAAGGGCATTTGGATACGGCCGCGCTGGAATCGAGCCTGACCCAACTGACGGCCGCACACGAGTCGCTACGCACCACCTTCTCCGAATCCAACGGCAAGCCTCGCCAGGTCATCCACAAACCCGCGCCGTTTCCCTTACCGCTGATCGACCTGACCGGGTTGGGCAACGATGCGGAAGCTTTTTCCCGAGACCTTGCTGTCAAGACGGCGCGGCAGCAGTTCGACCTGGAGCGAGGCCCTCTTTTCAAAGCCGCCCTGGTTCGCCTCGGTGAAAGGCGTCACCTGCTTCTTCTCTGTCAGCACCACATCATTTCCGACGGCTGGTCCGTCACCTTGATGGTTCGGGAAACGGCCCGACGCTACCGGGCGCTGACCAAGGGCGAGTTCCTTGAACTACCGTTCCGGGCTGTACAATACGCCGACTTTGCAGCCTGGCAGCGGAGCCCGCAACGGGCTGAGGTTCTGGCCGGGGAGTTGACCTATTGGAAACAAAACCTGAGCGGGGCGCCGACCTTGCCGGCACTGCCGGCGGACCGGTTCCGACCCGCGGTCCAAACAAACCGGGGCGCCGCCCTTGCCTATCGTTCCGGGCCTCAACTTCAGGAAGCCGTCAATCGCCTGGCTCGGGACTGCGATGTGACTCCCTTCATGGTGCTCGAGGCCGCGTTTGCCCTGCTGCTGCAAATGTACAGCGGCCAGGATGATTTGTGCGTGGGGACACCCGTGGCCAATCGCAACCGTGCGGAACTGGAACCTATCCTGGGCTTTTTCGTCAATACCCTGGTCATCCGCAACGACCTGGCCGGTGTCGACAGTTTTCGCGACTTATTGACACGCACCAAAAGTATCGCTCTGGGCGCCTTTGCCCACCAGGATGTTCCCTTTGAACTGATCGTGGAAACCCTGCAACCGGAACGCAGCCGCGCCCACTCGCCCCTGTTCCAGGTGATGTTCGCCTTGCAGAACCAACCGGATGCCGTCATCCACATGCCGGGTCTTAGCATGGAACCCATAACGGTCCCGCATACGACCACCATGTTCGACCTCACGCTCAGCATATTTCAAACGGTGGAGGGTATGCGAGGCCGGCTGGAATATAGTACGGACCTGTTCGACGAGAGCACTATTGCCCGCCTGGCCGGTCATTACACCGCTCTGCTGGAAGCCGTCACCGCACGTCCCGACAGCCTGCCGAGCGCGGGACAGTTGGCCGACGAAGCCGAAAAGCGGGCCCTCTTGAATGCCGGGCAAGCCCCGGAGCATTCCCGACCGGTACCCATTCACCACACCCTGGCGCGCCTGGCCGAAACCACTCCCGAAGCACCCGCCATGGCAGCAGCGGAAGATCCTCAGGACCGCGTGGATTACCGCACCCTTCAAGCGCTGGTGGAAGCCCTGGCCAGGCGCCTGCACGCGGCCGGTATCGGCTCCGAACGGGTGGTGGCCCTTGCCATGAACCGCAGCACCGCCGCCCTGGTTGCTCAACTGGCCGTCTGGCGGGCCGGCGGCGCCGTGGTCTGTCTGGAACTCACTCTTCCCGAACAGCGCGTCCGCAACATCCTCACCGACAGCGGGGCTGTTCTCATCCTGGCCGAACAAGCGACCGCCGATCAGGTCATGACCCTGGGTCCGCCCGTGTTGCTGTTCGGCGACGTGTTCGCCCGCGCCCGAGATATTCAACTGCCCGAGGTGGAGGCCGACAGCCGGCTGGCCTATCTCATCTACACTTCCGGTACCACCGGCACGCCCAAGGGTGTCGCGGTCAGTCGCACGGCCCTGGCTTCGCACTGTGCGGCCATGGTGCAGCGCTACGAATTGACCGACAAGGATATCATTCTGCAATTCGCGGCCTTCGGCTTTGACGCCTCCCTGGAACAATGGCTGCCCGGTCTTTCCGTGGGCGCCCGCATCGTCACGCGGGGCCGACATCTCTGGAGCGTGGAATCCCTACTGACGCAACTGGCAAACCACCGCATCACCGTGGCCAACCTGCCGCCCGCCCTTTGGACTGAATTGCTTACCATGTTACCGGTTGAATTGCCTCATCTGCGCATGCTCATCCTGGGCGGCGAAGCCCTGCCCGTGCACGGCTTGAAGCCCTGGTTCAGCACCATGGGCGGAAGGGTTCGCCTGCTGAACGCATACGGCCCTACCGAGACCGTCATCACCGCCACAACCCATCTGGTGCCGGCCGGTCATGACTTCGCCCGCGTTCCCATCGGCGATGCCCTGCCCGGCCGTCGCGTCTACGTTTTGGATGAACGCGGCGCGCTCACACCCTTCGGCATTCCCGGTCAGTTGGCAATCGGCGGACACCTGATGGCGCGTGGTTACTTGAAGCTGCCCGCGCGTACGGCCGGGGTATTCGTGCCCGACCCCTTCAGCACGCGACCCGGTGCACGCCTCTATCTGACCGGCGACCGCGTACGCCGGCTGCAAGACCACAGCCTGGACTTCCTGGGACGGGTGGACCGCCAGGTGAAACTGCGCGGCTTCCGTATCGAACCAGGTGAGATCGAGGCGGTATTGGTCAGCTCGCCGCTGGTGGCGCGCGCCGCCGTGTTGCTGCATACCGGCCTGCCGGGCGGAGATATACTGGCGGCTTACGTCATCCCCGGGGAAGAACCGGACGACAACTTTTCGACGCGCTTACACGCGCACCTGGCGCAGAAGTTACCGCCGTACATGATTCCGGCTTCCTTCCAAACCCTGGAGACCATCCCAATGACACCCGGCGGCAAGGTCGACCGCCGCGCTCTACGTCAGATGGTGGGTAAACCTGATCCGGCTCACCGTATTCAAGTGAGCTACACCGCCCCGAGCTCCCGGCTGGAAGCAACCCTGGCCGAGATCTGGGAAGACATCTTGTC
>JASJCB010000069.1 GCA_030066195.1 Acidobacteriota bacterium | reverse complement strand
GATCGGAAAGCCAGGGCGTTCGGGTCAAGCGGGTTAGTGACTTCAAATCGGCCAGGTACTCGAAATCGAGGGGATCGGCAGAGGCGATGCTCAGGGAGACGCCGTGCTGTACAACCGGATAGTGCGCCAGAATACGCCTCAGGTTCTCCAGGGGAGGACCGGTCTGCGCCATGAAATTCTCCGAGATGATCTCGAAGAAATCCACCTTGGGCCGACGCGCGAAGATGACGGGGTAGTGCGGGACACGCAGCCCCACGCCTACCCCAAGATTGGGAACGGGACGCATTATTTCTTTTCTTTTTTCAGCTTAGCTTTCAGCTTGGCGAACTTGGCAGCGTCCACATGGCAACCGCCCAGACCCTTGCATTCGTTCTTGCCGGCGCAGGCATGGGGTTTACCCGCTTTTTCCAGGGGAACGCCCGCGGCTTTGGCCAGCTTTTTCAGCTTGGCGGCGTCCACGGCGCAACCGCCCAGACCTTTACAGATATTCAGTCCGGCGCAGGTGTGGACTTCCTTGTATTTGGCGTTGGCTTCAACAGCCGCTTTCAGCTTGGCGAATTTGGCGGCGTCCACATGGCAGCCCCCCAAACCTTTGCAGGCGTTTTTGCCGGCGCAATCATGGGGCTCGCCGGCCTTTTCCAAGGGGATTCCGGCTTTTTTGGCCAACTTCTTCAATTTGGCCGCATCGACGGCGCAGCCGCCCAGACCCTTGCAGATATTTTGACCCGCGCAAGTGTGGGTTTCGCTGTAGTTGTCCTGAGTCCAAGCGGGATTCGGGGTGTAAAGGCTCAGCGGATCGGGACCGGGGGCGGCCGTCAGGCTCGCGGATGCAGCAAAAGCGCCCGCAATCATGCCCTTGACAGCCAACTTGGTAAGCTTATCGATGGTGTTCTTATCGCTCACGGCGAAGTCCTCCTATTCGGTTTGGAACGTGCCCTATTCTAACCTATCCTGTCCGAAAAACAACAAGGCGGCTGAACCCATTCCAGGGCAATTGCATCAGGGGGATAAAAAACGGCATTTCGAACATTGAAGATGCCCGGCTGATTGTTCGATAGGCCGCCCCGGGGCACAGGGAATTCGGACGGCTTCCTTATGATTCCGTCCCGGACAACAAAGATCCCGATAAAAATCCTTGTGTCCCCAAACGGAGAGTCAAGGAATGCTGTACAAATCTTCGAGTCTCAAGGTGGGAAACCAAGGATTTCCCTTGAGATCCTGAAATTCCCGTTTCATCACACAAGGATTTCTACTCAATTCTTGAAATTCCCATTTCATCACACAAGGATTTCTATAGAATTCCTTGATCCTCCATTTTGTGAAGCAAGGATTTCTATAGAATTCCTTGAGCCCCCGTTTTGTACAAGAAGGATTTTAGAGCGCCGGTCACGCCTTCTCCAACGGTCTGCTGCTGTTTACTGACGGGGCATGGCGAGCCGTCAGCAGAGCGTTAGCCGGGCTATTTCTCTACTCGCGGCCGGACAATCTCCATGCCGGCGGTATAGAGAGTGTAGGAGACAACGCGGCCTTGCGCGTCCTCGTTGAAGCGGATACGGGAATTGGGGTTCGCTCGCAATCTCCAATAGCCTTCAGAGTCGGGCGGGTCGAATTCCAGCGGTGTCTGCATGCCCGGTACCCGCACGGCCAGGGCGTTGTTGTAGAAGACCATTTCGTAATCTCGCCCGTTTGCCTTATCGCGGTAGAACCCCAAGAACTTCGCGACCTCTTCCCGTTTCAGGCCCTTAGCCGCAGGAGGTTTACCACCGGGTTTGCCCTTGGGCAGCACGTGCACGGTGCTTCCCTCATGAAAATTCATCGAGTTGACCACACCCTGCTCATCCCGCTCGAAAGAGACGGCAAGACCCGAGCCCACCAGTGATCTGGGCTTGAAGTCGCTAAGCGCCCAACGACCCGAGGCATCGGGATCTTTCATTTCGAAGAGAAAACGGCCCGGAATATCCAATGCGAGCCTGCCGTCCTGTACCAAAACCTCGAACGGGAAATCCCGGTAGGCGCCATGGTTGGCCACATAGGTCCCCAGATAGGGTTTCCATCGTTCGTCTGCCGTCCCGGATGTTGCCGGCCTGGCCGCGCCGAAGAGCAAGCGGTCGATATGGCCTTCGAAAAGAAGGGTGACCAACTGACCCCGAGACTGGGTGAAGAGTAGAATCATCAGGTCTTCCTCCGGCCAGGCCCAGCCTTTGGTGCCGTCCGCCCCGCTGTGCCCGAAGATTATCGCTTTGCGAGAGTCCGGGTGCTCGTCCTTGCGCACAAAGAGCATGGCCATCTGTCCGTACCATGTCTCCAAGCCCGAGAAATCAGTCGGATACGGGGTATCGGCGCCGAGCATGGACATCCTCGAGACCGGGGTCAAGCTGCGTTTTATCGCTTGCTCCGACAGGATCTGTCGACCACCGACCGCACCGCCGTCCATCCACATGGCCAGGAACCCGGCGTAATCCATTGGGGTTGTATAAAGAGACTGGGCGCCCCACGTAAATGGGTAGAAGGGTTCTCCCTTTGCCGACCATACACGCGTGAAAGTATTGCCGCCGCCGACGTAGAGGCTTGCCGTACGCGCCCAAAGGACATCGTTTTTCTCCCGTGTATACAGGGAGTCAGACATTCCCAGGGGTTCCAGCAACCGCTTTCGCACGAACACTTCCAACGGCACTCCGGAGACCTTTTGGACGATGGCCCCGACAACGTCTGAGGCGGCGTCGCTGTACCAAAACTTACTGCCGGGCTCGAATTGGGGGCCCTGCTCCCCGACCGCGTTACCCATGGCAACCAGATCCGGGTAGTCAGTCATGGTCTTCAAGATGTTGAGCGGCAGCCCGCTGCGATGAGTCAGAACCTGCTCGACCGTAATCATGCGCGACTTTTCATTGTCGAAACCCGGCAGGTAGGTCGCCACCGGTTCATCGATGCCGACCTTACCTTCATCGATGAGGATCTGAAGCGCTGCCCCGGTGACGGGCTTGGTCATGGAGCGGATGTTGAAAATCGTGTGCGGCGTCATGGGTTCGCGGTCTTCACGATCGCGCAAGCCGCAGACCTTGTGCAGGACGGTGCGGCGGTTTTTGATGACCAACAATTCCGCGCCGACGATCACCCCCAGGTCGCAGTAGCGCTCGATGACTCCGCCGAGTTCTTCCAACGCCTGAGCGGACATACCCTGGGATTCCGGGGTAGCCGGAGGAAACCCGGCAGTCTCCCCGGTTCCGCCAAGTAGGGACAAGGCCGGGGAAAAGAGTAAAAGGAAAGATATAAGGTGGGGGTTGTTATGAGAAACCAACCGCATACAAACCTACCCGGCTCCGCCTGGCTGATGGGAATCATGCATTGCGCCGAATTGCCGTGTTCAGGCTCCTGGTATTCTTCAAAACTGTCTGCCTGGTATTTTATACTGCCGGCCGTATTCTGTCATCAGTACAAACGAATCCCTTTGGAACCGGCAATCCAGAACAAAACTTGAAAAACTTGCTGTCAAACGTATATTTAAATAATAGTGACTCCTTTGACAATGTCATCCGCGGCCACTCATTGATTAAATATGGAGGAAGATATGAAAACAAAAACCAATGTCAAGGCGGGAGGCTTCCCGTTCGTCGGCTGATCCAATGACGAGAACATAGCCTGAGGCAGGTTCCCGCGAGGGAGGCCGGCACTGCCTACCGGCCGTTGCGGGCCCTGCCAGGCTTTACAAGTGCGTGGGGGAACAGACGCCGCTAGAGGAATCCCACCGGCCCCTCAACTGCTTGCACCAAATAGTTTCAAGGTCAGGTGAGACAATTCCAGATCAGAGATTTCCAACAATCGCATATCGGTGATGCTTTTGACATTGTCATCGGCGGTCACCCATCGAGTAGAGAAGGAGGAAGTCATGATAGTCAAAACCAACGTCAAGGCGGGAGGCGTCCCGTTCGTCGATTGATTCAATGACAAGAAAATGGTCAGAGGCAGGTTCCCGCGAGGGAGGCTGACACTGCCGGCCTGCGCGGGTCCTGCCCGGCTTGAATCGCCTATCAGGCGGACGAAGATTAGCCGAGCAACCCAAGGAGGAAGTCATGATCATCAAGACCAATATTAAGGCGGGAGGCTTCCCGTTCGTCGATTGATCCAATGACGAGAACATAGCCGAAAGCAAGTTCCCACAAGAGAGACGGGCACTGCCGGCCATTGCGGGCCCTGCCCGGCTTTACGGGTGCGTTGGGGAACATGCGCCGATAGAGGAATCGCACCGGCCCGCCAGTTGCTTACACCAAATAGTCTCAAGGTCAGTTGCGAGAGTTCCAGATCCAAGTTTTCTAACAATCGCATATTGGTGATGCTTTTGACATTGTCATCAGCGGTCATCCATCGAGCTGAGTAAGGAGGAAGTCATGATCATCAAAACCAACGTTAAGGCGGGAGGCTTCCCGTTCACCGGCTGATTCAATAACGAGAGCATAGTCTGAGGCAGGTTCCCGCGAGGGAGGCTGACACTGCCGGCCGGTGCGGGCCCTGCCCGGCTTTACGTATTGAGCAAACAAGGAGGAAGACATGAAAATCAAGTCCAACGTCAAGGCGGGAAGCTTCCCGTTCATCGGCTGATTCAATCACCAGAACATAGTCTGAGGCAGGTTCCCGCATGGGTAGCCGACACTGCCTGCCGGCCATTGCGGGCCCTGCCCGGTTCAAGTGTCTATCATACGGACCTAGGTCCACCCCAACTGCTTAATCCCTTTCCGCACCCGGCACCTCCGGGAAAAATCGGATCAAGCCGACTTGCTACGTGAGTTTTTTGGTTCCTGAACGGCTCCGATTGATTGAAGCCGAGATACACATCCGAAATCAAAAGGACCCGAAGCTGTTTATCGATGAATGGGGCCTGCTTTCCTCGATGTCCGGAAGTCCTCTGATATAGATGATGTTCGGGGTATGATTCACATAAGCCTGAAAAAGGTATTCCAACCAATAATTGCGGGAAAGCCCGTACTTCATCAGGAAGTAGTGAGCCTCTTGGTCGCTCTTTCTTCTTGTGGCAGGATAGTTGCGTTTCAAAAATGCCGTCCATTCATCTTCACCGGTAAGCAAAAGTTGGTACGGGGTGCCGAAGACGACATGCTTCTGCCAACCGGCAGGAGGCGGAAGGATGCGTGTCAACCAAAGATGGCCTTCCTTACCAAGGTCGCCCGATGAGACAATGCATTCGAAAAAAGCTCCGGTGCCTACCTCACGAAGCTTCACGCAACCGTCATGCACGCCCTCGTGGCGGTAGAGTCCCAGTCGAGATGCTGCAAAATTCTTGAAGAGAGGACCGTATGATGGGTGAAAGCCGGCCCATAGGCCCACGGTCCCGAGGATCTCGGCAAGATTTTCACGGTTGGCGCCCAAAGCAAGGTCACAACAAAACCACGCAAAAAATTGTGACTTGGTAATCGGGCTCATGGGCGGTCCCGACGGCATATACTCATCTTGTGCCTCCTCAATCAAGTCGAGGAACTGATTCAATTCCCGCATTTCAGATGTTAATTCCAAAAGTCCGACCAGATGATTCTGCGTAAAGAGGTATATGCCGAATGCAGGATGAGTCTTCTGGAGGGTTTCGGGACTGGGCAGTTTCATTGCTTGTTCAGCCGCAATTTGTCTTGCCTGATCCAATGTTTCAAAATCGATGACCTTCCTTGCCTTCTCCCGTTTCAATGCTTTCATTATTTTGTCAACAATTCTCGGCACTCTGACTTCAGCCCTTTTCCCAGCCATTGAGATCTCCTTAAATCAATGGATTGAATGATACCTGCCGCCATAACCCAATATGGTG
This sequence comes from Acidobacteriota bacterium, assembly GCA_030066195.1. GTDB lineage: Bacteria > Acidobacteriota > Holophagae > Acanthopleuribacterales > Acanthopleuribacteraceae > JASJCB01. The sequence continues at coordinate 24,299 of JASJCB010000069.1, read as the reverse complement.
ACGGTCTAACTTTACCACGGATTCCAATAAGGTGTGGATGCGCGCCCGGCCGGCCGATTTTCGATGAGTTGCGGCCCGGTAGATCATTCCCCGGACCCTCAAGAAAGAGAAGTCGCGGACTGCCCCGCGAACCCCTCAGTTGCTCACGCCGATTAGTTGAAGCCCGGGCAAGGGAAGTCCGGCTCAAAACTTGCTCAACTCGGCATCAATGATTAGCGACAAATTGAGACCTGCCGGCGTGGTTGGAAGATAGCCGCGCATGTCCCATGGGTTCATTGGGGACATTTATACCCTCCGAATCGGCCGTTTGCCTTTCAGCGGTTGAATTCGTTCGGGAGAACTACTATTCTCCCGATGGGCTTCCTCCCATGGTGACGGCATGCATCCATTTCGTAATGCGTGGCCTGTGTATGTTTGTGCGCATTCATCGAGTAGAGTCTGTTCGATCTCTCGCATGAGACGGATGTTGTCATTCTTACCCCGGGGAGTGTTTTGCTTTTCATCAAATCGTTTCCGTTTGAAGGTGAATCACATGATCAAGAAATTCTTTTTGACGCTTTCTTTGCTCGGCTTCATGGCCTTTGGCTTTTCCCAGTTCCTGACGGCTCAGAACCCGCCCTTCATCTCGCCGCTCGGATGCGGCGGCTGCTGTCCCGACCGCGGCGCCGACATGAGCGTCGGCTGCAAAATTCTTTATGTCGGCAGCGTGGAATGCCTGTACATGAGACCTGACAACAGTTGGTACTCGACCTTCGTGAACTGCATACCGTCAGAATAAACCCTTAAGTAACCACAACCAAACCGACCAATACAGAGCACATGCAATTGCGGCAGGGCTATGTCGAACGCGGCACCGTTCCTTTTGTCCACTCACCGGCCTTGATCGGCATGCGCAACATTCGCGACTACAAGGGCATGATTCGTGACGGTCGCGAGACCTTGGGCAGCGCAAGCCCCTTCAATATCGTTACCGAGGCGCTGACCATCCGCAACTTCACGCATGATGAAGTCGCTCGATTGTACGGGCAACATACGGCGGCAACGGACCAGGCGTTTACCGAGGAGGCCGGCAAGGCGGTAACCGAACCAGGCAAAGGCGGCCGCCGTTAATGGTTGGATGTCGGCCGGGTTTTGGCAAGCGTTGACGAGTTTGTTCATGCGGTTCAGATCCCATAGGCAAATCGCATCCATGGAATAAGAAGCAAGTAAACGGCCGCTTGGATGAATAGCAATCGTGTGTACATCGTACGTATGTCCTCGGAGAATGGCAATGGTCTCGATCACCCGCTTCTCGGCGCAACTGTTCTGGGGACGCATATTCGGGTGTCATGGGTGAGAAAGTCCCGGTGAGCCAATGGCCAAGCCGGCTGGGGAGAAGGTCCGCGGGTCGACAACCGGTTCTGCCCGTCTAAAAGCTAGACCGCTACAGGTTTTCCGGCGTTTTTGAAAAGCAATTACCCAACATATCCTGTTTGGTACTAGAGAGGTAGATCAATTTTTCAGATAAGAGCGGCTTGAGCTTTGGATCAAAAGCGTAATGACAAGTACTATTAGGGTTGTCATTACCCTTGCTAGTATGTCAGAATAGTAAGGCTTTCGTGACACAACCAATTTTCCTTCAAACACATTTAGAATATTGGGGACTACATGATCTTCGTATCTTTCCCCCAGCATATAGAGCAAGACCTCTGCGTGGTAGTTTTATATGGATATTAAATCTAGACAATACCTTCCTCTTTCAGGGATTCAAGAAACTCTTTTTTTTGAAACAATTAACCTGAACCCTAAGATTCATCAGGGTCAAATTAGTTTTAAAATCGAATGTAATTGGACAGCTTCTCGTCTACTTTACTCCTGGCAGAAGATCATCAATCTCAATGTTTTGCTTCGGACCAGTTTTAGTCAGTATGCAGAAAAACACCAATTTATTCATGGGCAGATCAAAGTTTCAGATGCTTTTCAGGACCTGAGTACCCTCGACCCAAGGGAATTGGACCAAAAAATCAGAAAACTGCTTCGTGAGGATTTGGAACAACCGTTCGATTTGAGTGAAGCGCCCCTGGCCCGGTTTTCGCTTTGGAAGCTCGGAGAGAATCGTTACTATTGTGTTTGGGCTTTTCACGGTATCGTGCTCGACAGGGACAGCATGAGGTTCATCATTCACGATTTCCTGGTCCAGGCATCCGGCCGGGAAACGCCGAATCGGCCCGTTTTTTTTGATTACCTGAGTTCAATCAAGAATCAAGAGACAGATAGTCAATCCTTTTGGAGAAGACAACTGGCGGGATACTCTGCGCCAACCCTCCTTTTGTCCTTGCCCCCCAACAATCCGGATGAAGCGGACATTCTGCCTCAAACAATCACCCGCCGGATGATTACAGCCGCCTTGGTGGGGAAGCTGCAAGACTATGCCAAAAAACACGATCTTGATTTTGCAACACTCGTCAAAGGCGCCTGGGTTCTGTTGGTGTCCCGTTACTCCAATGAAGAAACTGTCATTGTGGGTCATGGGGTCACCGCTCGATGTCAGAAGCTACCTACCGAACAGATGATCGGTCCCCTGTCCAATGTCCTGCCGTTACTAGTCAAAGTGGAGCCCGGGATCAGCGTCCTTGAGTATCTAGCTGACCTGGACAACAAACTGGAAGAGCAGGCAGCTTATGCAGACAATGCTCTCGGCCAGATCAAAGAATGGATGGGCATGTCTCCGCTTGAACCTTTTTTCCAATGCCTGGTCAAAATTGATCATAGCCCTTGCCATCACATTCAACATGATGCCTGCCGCATTAGCGAGGAGTATCATGTAACGGGCCTGCGGGATATGGTTCATCTGGAGATGAGCCTGGGCCAACAACCTTCTCTGCGGCTGTTTCACCGGGCCGGCTCCCTTTACGAAGGAACACCCGAGCTGATCTTGGAACAATTGCACATTCTTTTGGAGGCGTTGGTTGAACGGCGTGATGAGATCCTCGTCCACCTGCCGCTGCTTTCCGTGGATGACAAGCAACGACTGCTGGTCACATGGAACGGGGATCCCATCGATTACCCGGAAGATCAAACCATTACCCGATTGTTTGATGCCCAGGTGGCCAGAACCCCGGATGTCGTGGCTGTATCTTATGAATCGGAACAACTGACTTTTGGGGAATTGGACCACCGCGGTAATCAATTGGCTCACCATCTGCAAAATTTAGGGGTTGGCCCGGAAGTTCGTGTTGCGGTCTGCATCGAACGGTCCGTAGACATGATCGTTGCCATCATCGGCATCCTTAAAGCCGGTAGCGCGTTCGTACCCATTGACCCCGATTATCCCTACCAGCGACTTTCGTTTATGTTGGAAGATGCCCGGACAGCAGTCGTTATTACCCAAAATCGGTTACAGGGTCGCCTACCGAAAAGTTGGGGATTCGTACTTTGCATGGACTCGGATTGGGAGATGATTGCTCACAACAAAACCGAAAAGCCGGTTAACAGGGTCCGCGCCGCAAACCTGGCCTATGTCATGTATACCTCCGGATCCACCGGTAAACCCAAGGGCGTCATGGTTCCCCACCGGGGGGTATGCAATTCTTCGGAGGTTTATGCCCGAGTCATTGACATGCCGCCCGGCTCCCGGATGTTGCAAATTACATCGCTGGGTTTCGACATGTCTGTTTTCGATATCGTTCCTGCCCTTTTTTCCGGTTTGACCCTTTGCCTGGCAAACCAGACGCCGCCCCTGGGTGAGGACCTGCTGGACGTCTTCCGCAAGCAACGCATCGAAATCGTTTCCTTTCCACCCTCTATCCTGGCTACGGTTCCTTTTGAAGACCTCCCCGATCTTCGATTCATCGGTGTTGCCGGTGAGGCTGTTTCCAGCGAATTGGTCGCCCTCTGGTCGCCGGGCCGGCGTTTTTATAATGCCTACGGTCCTGCCGAAGGTAGCGTCTGGTGTAGCGGCTCGTTTGTCGAGGGATCACAACGACCGCACATCGGCCGCTCGATAGCCAATGCCAGGATTTATCTTGTGGATCCCCATTGTCGACCTGTGCCCATCGGCGTACTTGGAGAATTGCTCATCGGCGGTTTCCAGGTTACCCGTGGTTACCTGGGGCGCCCCGAGGTTACAGCCCAAGCCTACATCCCCGATCCTTTCAGCGGCGAATCAGGCAGCCGTGTCTACAAAACCGGTGATCTGGCCCGCTACCTGCCGGACGGTAATATCGAGTTCGTCGGCCGGGTTGATCATCAAATCAAGATCCGTGGGATCCGGATCGAGTTGGGCGAAATCGAAGCCGTATTGGGGAATCATCCGGACATCAGGGAGAATGTGGTTTTGGCCCGTGAAGATACGCCAGGGGAAAAACGGCTTTGCGCTTACATTGTCTGCCAGGATAACCATGTTTTGAACACCACGGAAATATATACCTATCTTCGGGAAAAACTACCCGAAAACATGATCCCCTCAACCTTCATCCTCATGCGAGAACTGCCTTTGACACCGAACGGGAAGTTAGACCGTAAGGCCTTGCCGGCCCCGGATTCTTCCCGACCGAACCTGGCCGACAAGTATATAGCGCCCAGCTCTCCCCTCGAAAAGGTTATGGCTCAAATATGGCGGGAAATACTGGGATATGATGAGATTGGCGTTCATGACAACTTCTTCGAGTTGGGGGGTCACTCCCTATTTGCAACACAGGCCATTTCCCGGATCAACGAAACACTCCTTGTAAACCTACTCATCGTCAACTTGTTTGACATGCCGACCATTGCGGAACTGGCAACGGTTGTCAAAGACAACGACCCGGAGCCCCAGCGGGTGGAAAAAACCGCGGAATTGTTGATCAAACTGGCTGAAATGGGAGAAGATGAGGTGGACAATATGCTCGAAAGCATGCCGCCCCGGACGGGGTGAGGCGGGTCTTGCGATAAAATTTGTGGAGATGGTGCACTGTGGAACAGGGATAATTATGAAAACATCTTCGAAATGGTTCCTGCGATATGGAAAAACACAGAATCCAAGCACCAGTTTGTTCTGTTTTCCCCATGCAGGCGGGAACTCCTCTTTCTTTCACATTTGGAAAGAGAGCCTTGCTTCCCATATCGAGCTCTGCCTCGTGCAATTGCCCGGCAGGGGAAGCAGGGCCCCTGAGAAACCTATTTCCGATGGGTCCATCATGATCGATCGGTTGGCATACCACCTGACTCTTGAAATCGATAGACCTTTTGCCTTTTTTGGTCATAGCTTTGGCGCCCTGATTGCCTTTCGCCTGGTACAGCGCCTACAACGCATGGGCAAGACCCTACCGGAGCATCTTTTCGTTTCCGCACGGCAGGCGCCTCATTTGGTTTCCAAAACCCCGCATATGTTTCATTACCCGGACCATGTATTGGTTGGGATATTGAGAAGCCAGGACGCAATTCCGATGGAGATTTTGCAGGATCCGGTTTTGTGTACTCGTTTCCTGGCCGTATTCAGAGCTGATCTGGGGATTGACCATGCCTATCGTTATCAGCAGAGTCCCCCACTTCCCTGCCCGATTACGGTCTTCTGCGGCCTTTTGGATAAAAGCCTCGGGCAAGGCGACCTGATGGCTTGGAAAGATTACACAAACCGTAGCTTCTCCTTTCACGTGATGGCCGGAGACCACCATTTCCCCTATTGTTATCCTGACAGACTTACCAAAATTATTGCTCGGAATCTGAAAGCCTTTCGATAAAACGCCGGATCGGTATCCGATTTTCCTTTCTAATTCGATGTGAATTGACTGATGAGCGCCAACCTAAAGCGGCGTTCCCGGCAGGCCGGAGCCCGGAAGATTGACCCCGCCCGAGTCATTTTGCCCCAAAATCTTGACCCCCGGCGAAGCACCCACTTTAGCCCGAACTTCTCACCAATATGCTACGACGACCCGTACGCGGACCGGGCGAATATCGGCGCCTGAAACGACCGGGCCGTGTAGCCGTCCGGAGTATGCTTTGCAACGAACCGTAAAGTAGGCCTGGGCCTTTGGGTATAGTATTTCCAAGAATAATTTATATTTCGGTCGGTGATCTCGAAAATTTGTGCTGTAATCCTTTATATATGTGATATAGTGCGACTATGTGATATAGCGCTTTGTTAAAAGTTAGACGGCCTTAAGCAAAAAATACTTGAGGTGTCAGGAAATGTGGCAATGCTCGTCTGTTCTTTGCGGTTCCAGGATTCCTAGCAATACGGTGCATGCTGTGTCCGTCTGTCTTTCGAACCTCGAGGATTTGGTCGACTATGAAAAGCAGGTGGCGGCCCTGCTGGAGGCCATGGAAAATCTCGGCCTTTTCCCCAAAAGGACCGAATTCTCAATACCGATGCCGAGTCCCGGCTGTTCACACATTATCTCGCCGCGAGGTTTCTTCTCATGAGCTCCAGGCCCAAATTCTCTTTGAAATTATCCGATAAAAAGCGGAACTTGCTCGAAAAGCTCCTTCAGCAGGAAGGCATTACGGCCGGCCCGGGGAAAGGGATCCAAGCCCTGCCCAGAGAAGGAGCGCCGCCGGTTTCTGCCGGCCAGTATCGCTTATGGCTGCTCGAGCAACTCTACCCCGGGCGCCCCACTTACAATCTGGCCAGCTGTCTTGAGCTCGAGGGACCGCTCGACATTCATGCCCTCTCCCGGGCCATTAATGAAATGATGGCGCGCCATGAAATTTTGCGGACCATCATCGTGGGAAACACGGAACCCCGCCAGCAGATTGTACCGTCGATAAAATGGAAAACAGATGTGGTCCATTTAGATCATTTGAGCCGGGAAGACGCGGTTACCCACGCCTATCAAGAGTCCGAAATGCTTGCCGGCCGGCCTTTCGATATTGCCGTGGGTCCCCTGTTCCGCATCAAGCTGTTTCGCATTTCCGGGCACCACCATGTGCTTTTCTTTGTTTTCCACCATATCATTTTTGACGGCTGGTCCAATAGAATCTACTTCGCCGAGTTGTCTGAGCTGTACGATCACTTTGCAACGGGCAAACCCGTGCCTCCCCCCGAGCCTTCTATCCAATATGCGGATTTCGCCCAGTGGCAGAGAAACAAGCTGAAAGAACAGGAGATGCAGGCCCAGAGAGCATTTTGGCTCCGGCAAATGGCCAAGGCGCCTCCCGCGCTCGAGATCCCGGCAGACCTGTCAGCCCGCGCAACCTCTCCGGCAAGTGGTCGCAGCCTTATGACCCTGGGCCCCGAGCTGACCGGGAGGATCGAAAGTTTCCGGCTCCGACACGGAACCTCCTCCTTTATGATACTGCTGGCGGTTTTTCAAATCCTTCTCGAGCGCTTCTCCGGACAGGAGGATATTTGCCTTTGCTCACCCATGGCCTGCCGCAATCAACTCGACACCGAGAAGATTCTCGGTCTCTTCAATAACATCGTTTTCCTGCGCACCGACTTATCCGGCAATCCTTCCGGCAAAGAACTGCTCGAGCGGGTCAAACAAACCACCATGGAAGCGGGGCAACATGCAACCCTACCTTTTCAGGAAATCGGAAGCTTGCCCTGCCTCGCGCGCTTCCCCCTTTCCCGGGCCATGTTCGTTGTACAGGAATCGCCGAGAACAGCTTTCAAATTATCAGGGCTTTCTGTAAAAATCCTGGATCTTCACAACGGTTGTCATAACTTTGATTTCTCCCTGATCATCGAAGAGCGGGAGAAAAAGAATCTTGGGATTTTTTTGGACTATCGAACCGCCTGCCTCAGCGCGGGCGGCGCGGATGCCCTGCTGGCCGATTACCGGCAGATACTCGAGAGTTTTTTGGCTGATCCTAACCGGCGACTCCACGATTTCCCAACTCCTTCCATCAATCGAGCAGTTGATGCCGATGTCGTGGAATCCGCCCGCAACGGCAATGCCGCGCTCGCGCCTCACAATGAGCAGGAACGTCGTATGCTTGAACTCTGGAAAGAGATCCTGAATGTAGATCACGTCGGCATCACGGACAACTTTTTCTCGCTGGCGGGCAACTCCTTACAGGCTCTTCGGTTATGGGAACGTTTGGGCTTGACGGCAGACGGAAAGATACCCATCGCCACATTGGTCACCGCACCAACCATCGAGCAGCTTTGTCGGGTAATCCAGGAAAAGGACCCGGGAAAATACGGTTTGGCAAACAACAACCATCCCAGGAGTTCGCTTTGACGGAACTATTTGCCCGTGCCACCAAGCTTTCAACGGAAAAGCAATCGATCCTTATATTTCGAATGCGAGAACTCATTTTTGCAGCACGGGAAAAGGACAGGCCGCTTGTTCCTCTCCCGGCCGACGGCATGGAAGCTGCTCCTTACGCCGTAGGACTCACCAAGGCTGTTCCGCCCCCATTGGATCACCTGCCTCTGTCAGCCTTGAGGGAAGATGTCGGCGAGCTACCCTCTCACGAAGATCTGGCGGCGATGCCCGATGATGAAGTCACCCGGCTTCTGACCACGGTCCTGTCCGAAACATTGGATGAACAACAAGGCCGGCAACCGCAAAACCAGGCTCTCCAGGATGAAAATATCGACATTAATGAATTGAATCCCGATCAGTTGGATAGCCTTTCGGATGAACAAGTCACACTTTTATTGGGGGATCTGTTGGCTCAAGAGGCGACAACGTCCGATCAAGTGGACGAGATTTCGGCCATGAGTGACCAATCCGATGATGCCGCCGGTCTTTCCGATGAAAGGGTCGATGAGTTGCTGGTCAAGAGGCTGACAGAAGAATCCGGTCCGGAAGCATCCGACCAGGTTGCTGAAACAGGGCCGGGACCACTCGATTCCAGCGCCCTTTCCGATGATGCGGTCAAAGAGCTTTTGACCCGGTTGGCATCGGAAAACGAGGAAGATTTTCGGGTCATGTTATTGGAGGTTACCAACCATGCAGGCGGGGACAGCATTGATGATCGACGCTTGAGAGCCAAGGCGGGGGTTGGGATGCCTGGTGATGGAATTTATTTGAAAAGGGGGAACCGATGAGCGATGTCTCCAAAATTATTGCCGGCCTTTCCGCTCCGGAGCAGAGAGCGCTCCTGGCCAAGCTCATGGCGAAACAAGCGGCAAAGCCCAAAACAGCGCCCATGTCTTTTGCCCAAGAGAGAATGTGGTTTCTGGATCGCTTTCAGCCAGGTTTGGCAGTTTACAACATTACCAATAATTTTTTCGCACCATCGCCTGTAAACGAGCAACTCTTAAAACGTGTCTTCGAAGAGATCATTCGACGCCATGAGACCTTGCGGACAACATTCAGGGACAGCGAATCGGGAGCGGTTCAGGTCATCATGCCGCCCTCTCCCCTCGGCATGGAAATCCATGATTTGCGTAACCTCTCCGAGAAAGAACATCACCAGAAACTTCATGATCTCATCGCGACGGAAGCATCAAAACCCTTTGATCTGGAATCCGGTCCCCTGATTCGCATCGGCTTGGCGCGCGTTTCCCAGGACCATGCCTATGTGCTGATGACTATGCACCATATCATTACGGATGGTTGGTCGACTCCGTTATTTTTAAAGGAGTTCGAGATTCTGTATCAGGCTTTTCAGCAGGGCCGCCCCCCTTCTTTGCCCGATCTTCCCTTGCAATATGCCGACTATGCTCGCTGGCAAAGGGAATGGCTCAGGGGCGAGGTGCTGGAAAAACAGCTCGATTACTGGAAGGGCAAGTTGGCGGGGATGCCCGAAGTGCTCGACTTCCCCTTCGACCGGCCTCGTTCGCCAAACCAAACCTTCGAAGGCGGCTGCCAGGATTTTTTGGTTCCAGCGGCCACATATCAGGCCCTGCTGTCCCTCACCAGGAGCAATGGGGCCACGTTGTTCATGACTTTGTTGGCGGCCTTCAAAGTGTGGTTGGCGCGTTTGAGCGGGCAAAAGGACATCGTGGTCGGTATTCCGGTTGCCAATCGCACCCGCAGTGAAATCGAAAGCCTGATCGGCCTTTTCGTCAACACCCTGGTCTTGCGTACCGATCTCAGGCATGACCCGAGCTTCATCGATGTGCTCGACCAGGTACGGGGAACCTCCCTGGAAGCCCTGAGCCACCAGGATCTGCCATTCGAAAAATTGGTCGAGGAATTGCAGCCGGAACGTGATATGTCCTATAACCCGCTTTTCCAGGTATCCCTCCATCTTCAAGTGCTCCAGGGTGAAAACCAGCAATTCCAAGTGCCGGAATTGGATCTTTCCCAAGCGCCGCGACCCCTGCGGGTCAGCATGGGGACGGCAAAGTTCGATATCAACCTGGTGTTCTGGGAAGGCGGCGGTCAATTGATCGGGGCTTGGGAATACAGCACAGCCCTTTTTGACCATACCACCACCGCCCGGCTTATTGCCGGCTTCATAAGCTTCCTCGATGGCATTGCGGCCGACCCGAACCGGCCCGTTTCCAAACTCCCCATCATGGCGGCATGGGAATACAAACAACTGGCCGACTGGAATCCGGAACCTGAAGCATTGGATGACAGGCCGGTCCACCGGCTCTTCGAGATCCAGGCGCGGGAATCTCCGCGGGCCCCCGCGTTACGGCTGCCGGATGAGGTGATGAGTTTCGAGGCGCTTGACGATGATGCCAACCGGCTTGCTCATTACTTGCAAAGCAGGGGTGTGCAACCCCATCATCGAGTGGGGATCTGCCTCGATCTCTCGAAGGAGTTGGTGGTCGCGGTACTCGGTGTCCTGAAGGTCGGCGCCGTAATCGTTCCGCTCGAGCCGACCGACCCTGTTGCGTGTGTGACACAAGTTCTGGGGCACACGGAATTATCGCTGATCATCTCCCGCCTACATTTGATGAGCCGGCTGCCCGAGCAACACCCTGCTGTCTTCTGTCTGGAATCCTGGGCGAAAGAAGTGGCCGGAAGGGATCATGCCAATCCGAATTTGGCAGTAAGCCCTGACAATGGCGCCTATTTGTCTTTTACATCCCGATCAGAAGTAATCTGTCGAGGGGTGCTCCTAACCCATCGGCAATTGTCCTTCTCGATCCGGGCCTTGCTGAACCGCCTCGAACCAACACCCGCAAAACGGGTACTTCAATATGCCCCACTTGCCGTCAATACCGCGTTGCTCGAAATCTTTTACGCCCTGCTTTCGGGTCAGACGCTTTGCATTCCCGGCGCGAATGCAACGAGCGGGGATGCTCAGGCTGAAAAAATCAGGGAAGTCGAGGCAGAAATCGCCTTTTGTCCCCCCTCGGTTTTGGCCCTCCAAACCGATACTCCGCCCCCTGTCCGGGTACTGGCCGTCAATGGCGAACCGGGGCCTTATAAAGCCGCGGCTCATTGGGACCCGGATTTCCGCGTCTTCGAATTTCTGGGCTGTGATGAAGTCTGCCTGATTACTCAGGGCGCCTATTTCGAGAAAAACCAGAAGCCCGCGCTGGGAATGCCCGTGCCCGGCGCTCCGGTGCGCGTGATGGACGAAAACTTCAATCAAATGCCCATCGGGACTTTTGGACGTCTCTGTATCGGCGGTGCGGCTTTGCCTGTCGGCTACCATTGCCTGCCGGGCCTGACCGCCGCCAGATTTGTCCCCGATCCCTACAGCAACCGTGAAGGCGCCCGCTTGTTTATTACCCGGGATCTGGTCCGCTATCTCCCGGACGGCAAGCTTGAGTACCTGGGCAAAACAGACAAATACTTCAAGCAGCACGGAATCTCTGTCGAGCTTTGGGAGATCGAGAGCATGCTTATGCAAGCGGTCGAAGTGGCGCAAGCCTTCGCGCTTCCGGTGCCGGAGGCGGGTTTGGTGGTCTACCTTGTCTGCAGCCAACCGGTAACCCCAGAGCAGATGATTGACCATCTCGCCCAAAGACTTCCCCGTCACATGATGCCGGACAATTTCGTGTTCCTTGATCAAATGCCGTTGCTGGAAACAGGCAAAATCGACGTTGCGGCATTGGCGCTTGCCATTGGCGGCCCACCGGATGCCCACGTGCCTCCCGACGGTCCCCTGGAAATGGTGCTGGCGGAAATATGGGGCGAGGTTCTCGATGTGCCGCAAGTAGGCCGTCATGATAATTTTTTCGTTCTAGGCGGCCATTCGTTGTTGGTCTATAAAGTCATCTCCAGGGTTCGTGATGCACTTGGCGTCGGGTTGACGTATCGCAGCCTTTTCGACTTTCCCACTATCGCGAGCCTGGTTCGGTTTTTGATTGAAAATCAGCCTGATGCGGAACGGATCCTGAAAACAGCCGAATTGTTGGTGAAATTAGCTCAAATGGAAGACACTGAAGTCGAACATATGCTCGACAAAATCCCTTCTTCATGAACAGGAAAAGAAATCATGGCTCAGTCCTATAAATCATCACTGTTGACACCACGTCGGAAAAAGCTGCTCGGCGAGTTGCTAAAACAAGAAGGCGTGGGTCTGGTGGTCGATGAAAATATCCAACCGAGAAAACCCGACCAACCACTCCTGCTTTCCTATGCACAGGAAAGACTGTGGTTTATGGATCAATTCCAGCCGGACAACCCGGTATATAATGTAATAGCCACTATACAAATACAGGGGCCTCTCCACATGCGGGCCTTGCGCCGGAGCATAGCTGAAATCACCAGGCGCCATGAGGTTTTGCGAACCACGTTTCGAACCGAAGGGGGGCGGCCGGTTCAGGTCATCGCACCATCCCTGGAGACACCCTTGCCGATCGTAGATCTTCAGGGCCTTGCCCCCCATTTGTTGGGACCCGAGACAAGGCGCCTTACAACCATGACGTTCCGCCGTCCATTCGACCTTGCCGTCGGACCGGTATTCCGCATTCTGATTCTCAGTTTGCGTCCAACCCATCATCAATTGGTGTTGACCATGCACCATATTATCAGCGATGCGCGGACCATGGAGATCTTCTCGACAGAATTCCAGACCCTTTACCAACATTTTTCCGAGGGTCGCACCCCGAATTTGCCGGAGCTCCCCATACAATACGCCGATTATGCATTGTGGCAACGAGGTTGGTTAACCGGTAAGCGCCTCGATGAGCAGATATCCTTTTGGAAATCGAAACTGACCAGCACACGGGTTCTGGAATTGCCCAGGGATCCCGCACCACCGGGAATCGAAAGTTTCAGCGGTGCCCTGTTCGAGTTTCACTTATCATCCCAACTCTCGCGGGACATAATTAGATTGGGTCATGAAGAAGGAACCACACCGTTCATGACGCTGCTGACAGCATTCAAAGTTCTGCTTTTCCGCTATACCGGAGAACCCTTCATCGCCGTCGGCACACCGGTCAATAACCGAACCCGAGCCGAAGTTGAAGGATTGATCGGGTTTTTCGTCAATACCCTGGTCATATCTACCGATGCCTCCGAACCTGTTTCATTTCGAGAATACCTTTCCCTGGTCAGGAAAGTTTCTCTCGATGCCTATGCCCATCAGGATCTACCTTTCGAGAAGCTGGTCGAAAAAATGCAACCCGAACGGAACCTGAATCACAATCCGTTGTTCCAGGCATTCTTTACGTTGCAGAAATTTCTTCTAAATGTAGCAGGAGAAGGGGAGGACACGCAAGCGGAAGAACAAACCAATGAGCAGGTCGAATCACGGGAAGTGACGACGGGCAGGGCGAAATTCGATCTCAGCTTGATGATGAAGCAGACCCCACGTGGCTTCGGAGGGGGCTTTGAATACCGGTTGGATCTTTTTCACGAGGATCGCATCGGGCGTATGGTACGCCATTTCAAAAACCTGCTGAGCCAAATGATCAAACACCCGGACCAGGACTTTCGCCGGTTGCCCATGCTGACCGATGAAGAGCGGACCCGGCTCTTGATAAACCTCGCCGATACGGAGCATGAGTACTCCCAAGGACGCTCCTTTCTCGATCTTTTTCAAGGCTGGGCAGCAACATGCCCGAAGGCAACCGCGGTGGCATTCGGAACAGAGCAACTCACCTATCGGATGCTTGATGAACGATCCAATCAACTTGCATGGCACTTGAAGAAAAATGGCGTTGGGCCCGATGTCCTGGTTGGTGTATTCATGGAACGTTCTATCGACATGATTGTGGGCCTCCTGGGAATCTTGAAAGCCGGCGGCGCCTATCTACCTTTCGATCCTTCATACCCGGAAGAGCGATTGCGGTACATTATTACCGAAACCAGGGTTCCCATTATCCTGACCAGCGGGGAATGGGTGGGCATGCGCCTCGCGCCCGAAACACGGGCATTGTGGCTTGCCTCCCAATGGGACCTCATCTCCAAAAATTCTACAAAATCCCCCCGCTCAGGAACCTTGCCCGACAACCTTGCCTACCTCATCTATACATCCGGATCAACGGGTTCCCCCAAGGGCGTGGCCGTGAATCATCGGCTACTGTCCAACCTCATCACGTGGCAACTGGCCTGTGAAATGGTTAAACCGGGCCAGAAAACGCTTCAATATACGGCCTTGAATTTCGACGTGTCTTTTCAGGAAATATTCACTACCTTGTGTTCCGGCGGCACCCTGGTCATGATCTCCGAGGAAGATCGCCGGGATGTGAAGTTGCTGGTCCAGCGGTTGGACGATGCATCGGTGGACCGGCTCTTCTTGCCGTTTATCGCGTTACAACAAATTGCAGAGGCCGGCAGCCGTTCCAAGCGTTTTCCCAAGACCCTGGGTCATGTCATCACGGCAGGAGAACAATTGCAGGCCACGTCGGCAGTACGCGCCTTGTTCCATAACTGCCGGGCCTTGTTAGCCAACCAATACGGCCCATCCGAAACCCACGTGGTCTCGGAGTATCTGCTTTCGTCAGCACCAGACGAATGGTCGCTACTTCCGCCAATTGGACGGCCGATTCACAATACTCGTCTTTACATTTTGGACGCATTTCTGAACCTCCAACCTAGCGGCATTCCCGGGGATCTATACGTGGGTGGGTTGTCCCCGGCCCGGGGTTATTTCCAGCAACCCGCCCTGACCGCGGAACGATTCGTCCCCGACCCATTCAATCGGATGCCCGGCATGCGCATGTACCAAACGGGTGATCGATGTTGCTTTCGCGAGGGACAAATCGAATTTCTGGGACGCCGTGACGAACAGGTCAAAATACGCGGGTACCGGATCGAGCCCGGCGAAGTCGAAGCTACTCTGGTTCAGCATTCGGCCGTATTGGAAGCCGCGGTTGTCAGCTATACCACCCCATCCGGGCAAAATTACCTTGCGGCCTACTTTGTTGCCCTCGATGAGATCGAAGTGCACGAGCTTCGGGATTATCTGGCAACACGGTTGCCCGAATACATGATCCCGGCACATTTCTCCAGAATCGAGGCATTGCCTCGAACGCCCAGCGGGAAGGTGGCTCGCCGCGCTTTACCGGAGCCGAAACGCTCCCGGGCAGAACTACAGGTTGCTTTCTTAGCGCCTCGGACCCTGGCCGAATCAATCATCGCCGACATATGGTGTCAAGTATTGGGGCTCCCCCAGACAGGGGTTCGGGACAACTTCTTCGACCTGGGAGGCCATTCCCTTACCGCAACTCAGGTTGTCTCTCGTCTCCGCGACGTGTTTGGCATCGATCTACCCTTGGCGGTTTTCTTCGAAAAGCCAACCATTTGCGAGTTGGTTCCGGCCATCCTTCAATCCCAAATCGAATGGATTGGTGATGAAAAGGCATCCCCGGTCTTAAATGAGGTCGAAACATTATCCCAGCATGAGGTCGACTCGACTTCAGCAAAATTGACAACATCAATTCGTCAGGAACTTTTGGAAGTAGGGACTCACTGAATTCGAAACAACAACATTTTGGAATATTAGCCGGCTCTCTGGACAGCCAGGCAAGGCGACAAAAACAAAATAAGGAGGAAAAATGAGCACGGGTAGTACGAAAAACAAAGCAAAAGGGCCATTGTCAATCAATGACTTTCATAAAATCCACCAGAAATTTCAGCAAAAGACGCAAGAGATCGCCGAAGCATGCAATCAACGTCATATGGAATCCCATCAAGCCTATATGGAAAAAGAAGCGATGGTTGAGCTGGCCGATAAAAATGCTTTTTACAAAGCTCAGATGGCGCGTGAAAACTACGCAACCCAAATACGGATCGGCCAAGCCACGCTTGACCCGCCCAATTTCGAAAGACATGCCCAAACTTTAATGGAACAGCTCAGCCAGTCGTTAGACGAAATCTTTGGTGAAAGAGACGAAGCATTGAAAAATCGCAACGATGCTTTGAAAACCCATAACGACACCGTCAAGGAAGTGTCGGCTTCCGCCAGGGAATCACAGAAGAAAGCCTTTGATGACTATTTAAAGGAGAAAAGCAACGCATGCGATAAAGTGGGTATACTTCAGCTCAGCTCCAATGAGTTGATCGAATTTGGTAACTTGCTGATTGGGATGGGTCATGAGTTGAAAGCTCAAGCGGATTGACCCCTTTTTGCTCACTTTATCTGACAGCAGCGGCATCGCGCTGCCGAGTCGATCGGTAGCGCGTTCTTGCCGGGTGGGTCGCTCAAGCAAGAAAAAGACCATCACGTTAAGACCTTTCGGTCCACCGCGGGCTTCTTGCAAAACGGGAACACGGGCGTCATTACCAGCCAGCCAGGCCGAGATGGTCGACAACAGCAGCCATTTCGCCACCGGCTGGATCAATGAGGGGCTGGCGGCGGGCATCATTGCTCAGGCCGTGGTCGACAAGCGGACCAACTCGAAGTTGGTTGTCGACCTCGAGGAGAACATCTCAGATTGGTCATTCGCCGGCTCCTGGGTCAATCCTTTCCCTAACTAACCGGAAGAACAACGCTTGCAGGCAATAAGCCGGTCTTTTCCATCTATTTCTTGCCGGCCTTCTCGAAAACCTCTTAAACACCTTTGAGAGCTTTGGCCTCTTCTTTTAGGCCGTTTTTGGTTAATCGTTTTCCAACACGTTTGACGGATTCCATTCTGTAGTAATCTCCAATGGAGACGATAGCCAGATCCTCAAAAACTTTCATCCAGGAAGGTCTCAGGTTCTTCCGTTTTTTGGTAATCGCCGAAAGGTCTTGTAAGTTGGCCATGGAGAACTCATTACTGTAGGCCATGAGAAAGTCCGGGAGCTCATGAATAATGTTTTGAAAAAGAGCATCAAAATCCGTGTGACCGTTTCGCTCATAACTTTTAAGAATTTCTAGCAGAATACCTAATGAGTAGGGTTGAAATTCCAGACCGTCCCGCAACGCCGAACCAATATTCACTGACACAGCGGGATACCGGGTACCTCGAAGACAGGCTGCCAATGCCATTTTTTCAGACTCATCAAACTTCCCCGATAACTCACATGCAAGGGTAAGTATACCCTCCAGTAGATTGAGATCCAGGTCGAAGAAGGTACTGAGTAACCTGTTGCATCTTTCGGGTGGTATTTTCTCCTCAAGCAACTTACCGGCTAACTTGGATGAGATTGAAAAGACAAATCGGTAGAGCGACTGCCTGGCATCAACGGTGCTCTTGGAATAAACAGCATCAATCAGTTCTGAAAAAGTTCCCAAAACTTCCTGGCTTTTGGTTTCAAAGGGATGATTGGCAAGATGACTTGAATAGTAACGGTTTGCCGTTTCAATTAGAACTCTGGTCTCTCCCATTAGAAGCTGTTTCGAATCCCCGCTGTCCTGCACCGGCAGATGCCCAAAATTTTTGATAACTTTGGTCAGTTCGATGATGTCGTGTGGCGTCATTTCGGAGACATAGTTCAGAGTATAAAAGAGAAAGTGGTCGCCATGACACTGCCGGCGACATGCCAGCAGAATATTCAAGGTGACTGGTTGCTTATTGGCAATGCACACCAAAGTAGCATATACGTCTTGTGCTTTTGTTGAAATTTTTTGTTTCAAAACCGAAGGCATATTATCAAACAGATCCCTAGGATCAATGCATTTCCACCAGAAGACGCTAAAGGTTTCCATATAAAAGCCGGCTTCGAGGGTTTTAAAGATGACAGTCATAAGAAGGTCCCCGTTGCGATCTTCAAGTGCGAATGCCATAGTGTCGACCAGCGTATCCCGTAGATACTCGCCACTGCACCATGTATCGATGTATTCACAAAAAGAAATGAGGGCGTCCGGGTTAAGCTCTTTAAGACCTTTGTACATCCACGGAACCATCTCCCAGAATTTAAATCGCCACAGTTTGATATCCTGGGGAAGATACTCTTTCCGAGTATGATAGAAGTACACAATAAGGATCGCCCGTTCTTTTGCGATCGTTGTAGCTTCTAAAGAGAGGGTGTCGAGTTGGGAGAACAAGGCATGCACCCACTCAATATAAAGTTCCGAACCGGACGATAATTCATCAGACAGTTCTTCCCGGTAGCTCCTTGCAACAGTCATCGTATGAAGGAAAAGCTTTTGAGCAACCGCCTTCATAAGGGCTTTGCGCTTCCTTTCATCGAATTCCCGAAAGAGTCTGTCGGAAAATTGCCTGGAGTAAAAGGTAAGCGCCACAATCCAAACTGGAATATTTTGGGCGCTCACCTTGTCTGGAAAACCGAGATAGAACCTGGCAAGCCTCTTGTAATCAACAGGGTAATCGAATTCCCCGGCCAAATAGGCAAATGCGAGTGCCCTGCCGTCATCGTAGATTTTCGATTGCAGTACATCCAGATCACCGCTTCGAGGATCGCCGGACCAGAGCTTGGAATAAGACGCGGCATGTTGGTGCAAATCCGCATCCCGGTATTCAAAATCAATCTGTACACCGATGAGGTACCGACAGTGATAAATAAGGATTTGAAGGTGTTGTTTTTTAAGAGCTGCTCTTGCATTCGTCGGTAACTCGCAGGCGTGGCAGTGCTCTATCGTGACCAGGAGACGGCTTAAAAGCGCGCGATGCATGCTTAACGGGGAGTCCTTTACCAACAGACCCTCCGTCACGCCTTTTTCCTCCAATATGTCTAACAAATCGACTACCTCTATGACAATCTCCGCGTGGTGGGCCCGGTTTTCCAGCAAAGACCTAAGGTAGGAAAAGTAAACCGTGTCAAATATACCGACCGATTGAGATCCAGCAACCAGTTGCGACGCGTAAAAAAACCACTCGGGCTGAGGGATCTGTTCGAAGCTCTCCATCAGTGTTTCCAGGGTGATGCCGCCACGGGAAGGATCATCGCAATCCAAGGTCGCAAGGACACCAGGCATCATTCTTTCCAGGAACCCGGTGATATCCTTGTTTTCGGGAAGGCGCCTGGAGCCCGCGGCCAATTCTTGCCACCATGGCATTTGCTGAAAGAAGGTCATATCGTTTTCTTTTGCCGTTTGTCGGATGATTTTTACAATAATGGGAGAATAGATTGCGTCGGGATCTTTGGGTTGTTGAATGAGCCAGGAAAAAGCTTTCCTCAAATAGCCGATTCCGATGGCGTTATGAATTCGTTGCTCCAGCAGCCCTTCCAAAAACTGGATAGGACGCCCCCGGTCCAAAGAACGGAGATGGTCCAATACGGGCAATAGGAATTCCAGGGGGAAGAGGCTGGAATCGATTAAAACCATTCCACCAGGCAAATCAATTAAGATTTCGATGCCCTTGAGGTAGAGGTCGGAGGGAGGCGGGGATCGCGAAAGATAAAGCATGAGTTTCCTGACCTGTTTGGGAACCAGAACATGTCGAAACTTTGTAAAGGCAATATCCGCTTGTTTTAACCGGTCATGGCCCGGGTCGGCCAGAAGGTTTGCGAGCCGTGCCACGTCATCCAATTCATATAATGAGCATCCTTCGGGTATTGACAACCTGTTGAAAGCAATGCCTGAATCCCCGGTCACCCCGAATCGTTCGAGCCAGTTTTTCCAGGCGAAACCATTTTCAGCATCACTTTCCGGAGTCGCTTCGGGAGAGTGGTCGCTGAAGAGAATCTTGTATTCTTGAGGTTTGTCGGTCATGTGAGTTAAAAACGATAGTTTACTACGGATAACCGGGGGCACACAGGCGAGCAATTCTCCAGTCAGTTGAAGCCGTTCCCAAGCTGTCTTGCCACTACCGTCTATAATGGCCGGGCTACCCTGAAAAAGCTTGGGAACCAGATCCAGAACCCCGTCCCCAATTTTCCTTTTAGACGGGGTGGGCACGCTGATTTGAAACGGATCCAGGCTCATGGTTACGTCAGCGTAGCGCTTGTC
Source organism: Acidobacteriota bacterium (assembly GCA_030066195.1). Lineage (GTDB taxonomy): Bacteria > Acidobacteriota > Holophagae > Acanthopleuribacterales > Acanthopleuribacteraceae > JASJCB01. The sequence continues at coordinate 4,253 of JASJCB010000069.1, read as the reverse complement.
GATAGGTTCAAAGCATGTGAACAGGCTAAGCAGATCATCGCCCAGCGCCCGGACACAGGCAGGCGGAACGATCATATAGTGCGCTTGAATAAAGTATTGGGGACGGTAGACGCTTTCAATATCCGGGCTGCGCTCGAAGTAACCGAGCAGCGCCCAATGATCCCGCCAGGGCATATAACCATAGGCTCCCTTGAAATCTCTCATGACAGCTTGATCCCATACGTCGATATTGAAAGTATAGGCAAGGTCGGTCATTTCATCTTTGTATTCGAATAGGGTGGGCGTCATCGCAACAATACGGAAGGCGGCGCTGAGATTCCTATTCTCATCGCTTGGACTCAGTTTTCCGTAGATAAAATGGTCGATACTGAACTCATTCATTTTTGGCCGGCATCGTTATCGAAATAACTTTTGGTGGGAGGGGGTTTTGTGGGAATCGGTTGGCTCTTCCGAACGGGCGGCTTCACCTGCCTTTTAGGTACTTTCGAGTGCTCTTCAACTTTGAAGTGATTGGCACGGTTGAAGGGCTTGGAAAGATCCGGCGGAGTATCACTGAAAGAGAGTTTGTACTTGCCGGCATGTTTGGCGATGTCCAGGAAAAGGCGATCAAGGTTTTCGGGTCGGATCCGTTCCGGACTGTGTACGCGGATCGTGGAACCGCCGTCGGCGAGATCGACCTGCTGGCTGACCCGTACCATCTGCCCCTTGTCATTCCTTACTCTTTTGTACTGTTCCTGATCCCAAACATAACCGAGGGAAGAGATGGGGTACCAGCGGATATCCGCCCAAGATTTTTCCTCGGCGCGAATTTTTTCGACATCTTCATGAATGGCCAGCATGTGTTTCCGCATCAGTTCCTCTGCATTGGGCATCGGTTGCGGCGTAACACGTCCAAGTAGATCCATTTTGGTTAGGCAAAAAGCAACCAGCACGCGATTGCGATTGCTATGTTGCGCGGATAGAGGTTGAACAATATGATTCTGCAGGTGTTTGAAGAGACGGACATTCTGTTGCAGTTCCTTTTTTGGGAGTTTGGTTCCCTGGCTGAGACCCACGCCGTCGACCAGGAAAATCAAGACATTGCAGAATTGGAGCCACTTCTCATACCAGCTTCTGGCATATTTCTTTAAATGTTCCCCGCTGAAGTCGACAATCTCCATGTCGAAATTGAAACCCTTGGTTAACAGGCCGCCCTGGTCGTTGACAAAATTGAAATGGTAATAGTTGAAATTACCCAGGCGAGTTTGGACCAGCAATTGATTCTCATCGATGATGTTGATGTTTGCCTGGTCGATATGCTGCTTGGTTTCAGCATCATCAGCAGGCCGGAGCTTGATTGCTTTGTAGCGCCAGAAAATGTTGGGAAGCATCGAGATCATATGGGTTTTGCCGCTCATGGGCATGCCTATGAGGCCGATGCGAATATGACTTTTTTTAAGTTTCGCCATGAGGTGTTCTCTCCTTACTCAAGCATGACCGGCTCGGCGGCTTTGGATTAAGTTCCATGATTTGAAGACCAGAAAGACCGTTATCAATAATAAAGTATACAGAATAGAGAAGGCGCCGAATACAGAGCCATGAATAGGCGTAACGATTGGGATGGCCACGGCAATCCAAATGATGAGACAGTATGCGATCGACAGAGCCAGCGCTACATTCTTCCCCCGATCCCGGAATTCTTGAAAAAACGAACCGACGATGTTCCATAACCGGTGGCCTTTGAACCTGACGGACGAAAAAGCCGCGGCCAGGATGTAGAAGAAAAGCCCGAGCAGGAAAAGTCCGTTGATGGTGAAGAAGATGGGCAGGGCCTGATTCAGGTTCAGGTTTTCCCCACCAAGGTAGATGACCGAACCCTGAAACGAAGCCAACAAAGCGCGATGTCCCAGGTAGAAGCCGAACGGTCCCAAAACCAGACTGGTGGCAATAAAAACGAAACGTATCAGCCAGGTTTCGAGAAAGGAGAGGATGGTCAATACCAGCATTTGCATTGTGTGGGCGATCAGAAGGATCATGTTCCCGATCAGCCAGATCGGAATGCTCACGATCACAAAAAGACTCGCCAGGAAGGGGTGGTTGGGCGCGCGCAGTACCTGTTCTTTGGTCATCGGCTTAAAAGGGTTTTCGTGGAACCGGATAATAGACATCAAGATAAACCCGATAATGATCAAGCTCACCGGAATCAGCTTGTAAGGCGCGGTCATCAGATAGCCCGTCATCCAGTCTTCAAGGATCTCCCCGTAAACCGAACCGGCCATGTACGTACTCAGAAAGGGTTTGCTGAGGAAATGCCAGGCAAGCATAAATACCTGAAGCGTTACAGACCAGACACTCAGAAGAAATCCTGCCAGGTATAGACTTGCATAACGGTCGTAGGTCCGGTTCATTGATTTGAACTTGACCGTCCAGGTGACCGCCGAGATGAGCCAGTAGGTGATAAACACCAAAAAAATAATTGCAACATAATCACCCACGGGCTCTTTTCTATCCTCATGCAGAAAAATGAAGTAAGCCATGGCCGCACTGCCGATCCAGTTGACAGGTAACCGCAACGTCAAGGTTTTTTCCTTGAAAACAACGAAATAGGTCAGGGTGAAAAAAGCTCCCTGGGCAAAAAGAAAATAAAGCGAGGCATCGGGTTTTATCATGAGCAGGAAGACCGTCAAACCGGTGCCTACCAGAATCGCGATATGCAGCGGAACATAATTGATCAAGGTGTGGGCAACCCTGTCACAATCGCTGCTCTGCGTTCCTTCTGCCGGTTCTCGGAAAGAACCAATCATTACCACCCTCGATGCATTCGTAACATGACGAATATTACTAGTCATTTATGGCATTTTGAAGACTGGGAACCACGACACCCGATACAGGGTTCCTCGACTCAATTCCACGGTGCTGCTTCTGTCTCTATGGAGACACCTGCTTTTTGGATCTATCCACACGGTCCTCAAATACTCATGCGGAAATAAGAACCAAAAAGGCTCACTTTTTCTCATGACCTACAATATTTTGACAACGCCCCTCAGGATGTGTCAAAGATTTTTTTTCACGCGCCATAAAAAATCGGCAAAACCGCCGCCGGTCCACCGGCGCCGCTTGCCGGGAGTTTCTGTTGTGAAAGATCTCCCGAGTCATCTGCATCGAAATCCATGGCCCCCACCGCGAAAGGGATTATACGGCCGAAGTGCTTTTATCAACCGGTTCAGGTCACCCGGCCTTCCTCGCGTAGCTTGGCGAGGTGCGATTGGATGTTGGCCATGGCGAACGGAGCCAACCTGGGGTCCAGTCCGACGTACACGCCTTCGAGAATACCCTGGAGAGGACGTCCCTCGCGCCATAGTTTGTAGATCTGGTCCTCGCGTTGTTGTCGGTGCTTCAAGGTGGCTTTCAGGCGATAGGTGGTTCCCATGGCGCCGCCGTGGCTGGGAATGATGATCTTGGGGTCCATTGCGATCACCCGCTCAAGGGTCTTGAAATAACGGCCCATGTGACCCTCGGGCGCGCTAATGACCACGGTGCCCACGCCTTGGATCAAATCGCCGACCACAAACCAGGCCAGGCTGTCCGGTGCAATCGCCAGTTGGCCCTCGTCATGACCCGGTACCGCATGAATGAACACGTTCTGCCCGCGCCATCGGGTCAAGACATCGCCGTCGGCGAGAAACTGTACCTCGATGCCGTCGAAATAACCCGTGTGTTTGTCTTGGATGCGTCGGTAACTGTCGCGACTGAGACAGATCGGCAAGCCGCGTTTTCGGGCCAGAATCTCGGCGAACTGATGGTGGTCGAAATGATGATGGGTCAACATAATGCGGTCCAACTGGAAGCGGTCCAGCACACGGTCCAGCCGCATCATTTCGGCCTGATCGGCGGGTGAAGGATCGACCAGGACGCCGCCCACCACGAAGGCGTTGGTTCGATCGGCGGGCGGCAGGGTGTTGCTGCGCACCGGAATCTGGAAGAAGTCCCGGAACAGTTCCAAACAGGGAACCTCGGTTTCCGCATTGTAGGTGAAGTCGATGTCGTCGATGACCGCGGTGTCCGGTTCGCGGATCAACCGTTCCAACATGCGTAACACGGGCGGAACGGCCAGCAGCAAACCGTGGTCATAGTGATTCATCAGTTCCTCGGGCCGGAACCAGCCGGATTTTTCGGCCTCTTGCTCGTCAACGATGAACTCGGGCCGCTCCGTGACGTCGATGCGAAAAAAGTAATTGCGGAAACGAACCGGATTGAACGGCGGCGCGGTGGCC
>JASJCB010000234.1 GCA_030066195.1 Acidobacteriota bacterium | reverse complement strand
CCCCATCACTCCCGCCAGCGATGTCTTGCACGAACTCGCCAAGATGCGCCATTTCGGCGTGATGACTTTTCAGGCCGAGGACGAAATTGCCGCCATCGGCGCCACCATCGGCGCTGCTTACGGCGGCGCCCTGGCCCTGACCGGCACCAGCGGACCGGGCCTGTGCCTGAAGGCCGAAGCCGCCGGCCTGGCCGTTATGACCGAACTGCCCCTGGTCATCTTGAATGTGCAACGGGCGGGCCCCTCTACAGGGATGCCCACCAAAACCGAGCAGAGCGACCTGTTGCAAGCCATCTACGGCCGTAACGGCGATTCTCCCCTGGTGGTCCTGGCTCCGGCAACCCCCGGTGAATGTTTCGATTACGCCGTCGAGTCCTTCCGCATCGCCACCAAATTCATGACACCGGTCATCCTGCTGAGCGACGGCTACCTGGCCAACGGTTCCGAACCTTGGATGATTCCCGATCTGGACGAACTACCCAAATTCGAGGTCAGTCACGACATCGACCCCGAGAGTTTCCAAGCCTATCAACGCGATCCGGAAACCCTGGCCCGTCCCTGGGCGATTCCCGGCCAGCCCGGCTTGGAACACCGTATCGGCGGCCTGGAAAAGCAGGATCTTACCGGTAATGTCAACTACGATCCCGCCAACCACCAACGCATGACCGACCTGCGCCACGAAAAGGTAGCCAAAGTTGCCGGGGACATCCCCGACCTGGAAGTCTACGGCAACGCCGATGCCGATGTGCTGGTGCTGAGTTGGGGCGGCACCTACGGCACCCTCCTGACCGCGGTCGACAACATGTGCGGCATGGGTCATGCCGTGGCAGGCGCGCATTTCCGCTACCTGAATCCCTTCCCGGCCAATACGTTGGACGTGCTGAGCCGTTACAAAAAAATCATCGTGGCAGAATTGAACACCGGCCAACTGGACATGCTCATCCGCGGGCGCTTTGCCGTGGAAACCATCCTGCTGTCCAAGGTTCAGGGTAAACCCTTCCACGTGAAGGAACTGACCAACTTCATCTTGGAACACCTGTAGGCCGAGGAGGAACGCATGAGCACGCAAGCGCTGACCAAAAAAGATTTCCAGTCGGACCAGATCGTTCGCTGGTGCCCGGGTTGCGGCGACTACGCCATCCTCTCGGCTATCCAGTCGACCATGCCCAAATTGGGCATCGATAAAGAGAACATCGTGTTCATTTCGGGCATCGGCTGTTCCAGCCGCTTCCCTTATTACATGGACACCTATGGTTTCCACACCATCCACGGCCGGGCGCCCACCATCGCCACGGGCCTGAAAACGGTGAACCCGGACCTGAGCGTCTGGCTGATCACCGGCGACGGCGACGGTCTGTCCATCGGCGGCAACCACCTCCTACACGTGTTGCGCCGGAACATGGATATCAACATCCTGCTGTTCAACAACCAGATCTACGGTTTGACCAAGGGTCAGTACAGCCCCACCAGCGAAATGGGCAAAAAAACCAAAAGCAGCCCCATGGGCTCGCTGGAATCGCCCATCAACCCCATCCGCTTCGCCCTGGCCGCCGAGGCGAGTTTCGTGGCGCGCACCTACGACACCAATACCAGGCACATGGCGGAAACCTTTGAGAAAGCGGCGGCCCATAAGGGCACCTCGTTCGTAGAGATCTACCAGAATTGTGTGATCTTCAACAAGGACACCTTCGACGATTTCTATGACCGCAAGGTCCGCGACGACCATATGATCCACCTTGAAGAGGGCGAACCGCTGATCTTCGGCAAGGAAGAACAAAAAGGCGTCTACCTGGACGGTATGACTCCGGTCATCAAAAAGCTGTCCGAGGCGGGCGACGCCCAACCGCTGGCCCACAAGGCGGAACAAATCTCACGCAACTACGCGGGTATGCTGGCCGAGATGGAACATCCCGCCATGCCGGTCCCTGTGGGCGTCTTCCGCAAGGTGAACCGGCCCACCTACGAGAACATGTTGCACGACCAGGTCGCCGAAGCCACCGCCAAAAAAGGCGAGGGTAGACTGGAAGACCTGTTCACCCAAGGGGACACCTGGTCAGTCGACTAAACAAGCAATAAACCCGGGGGGCCGAAATCCTCCCGGGTTGTTTTTATGAAGTCGTTGCGTTATCCGACGAAACCACTCGGAGTGTATGCGCTTTTTCCCACGGCTCGTCACAAAATGAAGGGGAATTCATTTTCTTTTGGGCGCGGGCATGTTAAAAAGGGAGTGCCGACATTAAGAACGAGGATAAGCACTATGGATTTCAGCCTTACCAAAGAGCAAATCGCTCTCAAAGTGGAGTTCGAGGCCTTCTTCCGCGAAGAAATGAAGAATGCCCCGCCGGATATTGGACACGTACATGAAAGCGATGCCGCTTTCGATTTTCACCGTTACATGATGAAACGCCTCGGAGAAAAAGGCTGGATTGCCATCTCCTGGCCTGAAGAGTACGGCGGCAGCGGCCGGCCCCTTATGGACCACTACCTTTTCAACACGGTGCGCGCCTCCTTCGGTGCACCCGGCATCGATCAATTCGGCGCCGAAATGTACGGACCCACCGTCCTTTTGGCCGGCAGCGAAGAACAAAAGAAACGCCTGTTACCTCCCATTGCCCGTGGAGAAGTCGTTTATTGCCAGGGCTGGAGTGAGCCCAACTCGGGCAGCGATCTGGCCTCGTTGAAAACCTCGGCAAAACGCGACGGCGACCATTACGTGGTCAACGGCCAGAAGATCTGGAATACCGGCGGCAACCGCGCCGATCGCATCTTCATGCTGGCCCGCACCAACCCGGAGGAGCCGCGCGGCAAAGGTCTCAGCATCTTTTCCGCCGACATGCGCTCGGAAGGCATCGAGGTTCGCCCCATCGAATATATGGACGGTCGCGGTGAGGTCTACAACTACAACGAGGTCTGGTTCACCAATGTCCGTATCCCCGCTGAAGACCGTATCGGTCCCGAAAATGCCGGTTGGAAGATTACCCGGGAGACCATGAACTTCGAGCGCTCCGGCATCGGCGGCTTCATCATGGTGGAGCAGATGTTGGAGAAACTGGTGGATTACTGCAAGTCTGCCCGTCGCAACGGCAAGCTGTTGGCCGAGGACCCTTCGGTTCGCCTGAAACTGGCCGAAATCTATGCCGAATTGCAAGCCAAGCGCACCATCGCCGACCGCATCGCCTGGTTGCAGGATTCCGCCGGCAGCCACAAGATCCCGCCTCACTATGCCTCTGAAGGTAAGGTCATGGGTACCGAGCTCATTCAAAAGGTCACCTACCTGGCCACCGAACTGCTTGGTCGCCATGGTCAGGTAACCAAGTCGGAATGGACCAAGATCAAGGGCGTAGCCGAGAGTTTCTACATGTGCGTCGGCGCCAATATCTACGCCGGCAGCAACGAAATTCAACGCAACATCACCGCATGGGCCGGTCTCGGCCTGCCCCGATTCAGTTAAAGGAGGCATCGACATGGATCTTGGATTTACCGAAGAAGAAGAGATGCTGCGCGATGCCGTGGCCGAGGTTCTGGACAAGGGCGCGCCCTTCGACAAGGTGAAGGAAATCGAAATGACCGCCGAGGGCTACGACCCGGCCCTTTGGCAACAACTGGCGGAGTTGGAGATGTTGGGCATCTTCTTCCCCGAGCAATACGGCGGTTCCGACCTGCCCTTCATCCACGTGGCGATCGTCATGGAAGAATTGGGTAAACGCGCGATCCACTGCCCCTACATGTCCACGGTGGTCGAATCGGGCCTGTTGATTACCGAGGGCGGCAACGACCGTCAAAAAGAAGCCCGGTTGCCCCGCATCGCCGCCGGCGAACTGTTCATGTCCTGCGCATTCTATGAGGAAGAAGGCGGCTACAGCAAAGAGTGCATCCAAATGGAGGCTGTCAAGGACGGCAACGATTGGGTGTTGAACGGCTCTAAGCTTTTCGTACCCGACGCCAACATAGCGGAAGCGCTCATCGTCGCCGCGCGCACCGAGGAGGGGATCACCCTGTTCCTGACCGATACCCGCGCCTCCGGTGTCCGCTTGGACAAGATTCCTACCGTCGGCATGGACAACCTGTGCCGGGTCAAATTCCATAACCTGAAAGTATCCGAAGTTCTGGGCGAGGTCGGCCGGGGCTGGGAACTGGTGGAGAAGGTTGCGGGCAAGTTTGCCGCTGCCAAATGCGCCGAGATGGTGGGCGGCATGAAAACCGCCCTGGAAATGACGGTGGGTTACAGTAAGGAGCGCGAGCAGTACGGTCGACCCATCGGCGGTTACCAGGCGTTGCAACACTACATGGCCAATATGTTGATGGCTTATGACACCAGCTTCAACTATCTCTACAAGGTGATCTGGAAGATTGACGCAAGCCGGGACTACGCCGTCGATGCGGCGGCCTTGAAAGCCTATGTCAACCAGAGCTACAACTATGTGGCGGAACGCAGTATCCAGATCCACGGCGGGATCGGCACCACCCGGGAATGTGATATCGGCCTGTTCTACCGCCGGGCCAAAGCCTGCGAATATGCCGCCGGCGATACGCGCCACCACCTGGAGAACGTGGCCGCTGCCATGGGTCTGTAACCGTCGATCGATGACACGGCGGTCGGGAACCCGGCCGCCTCATTCTTCCGATTATGGTTCCAAGATTCCGGCCAACCAGTGTGCCACATTCAACAAAAAGGTGAGATTCTGCTTCGCCTTGGGATCGGCCAGGCCGAATTTGCGCTTGCCGTGGGTTTGCGCGGTAAACATGGCGGCCTCGCCAAAAACTGCAACCCGGCCCTTGCCCACCTTCAGTGTGGCGCCCTGGTACCACCCCTCGACGGGAACCTTGGGGGTGTCGTTCTTGAATTCCCAGGCATCAACCGTTTCGAAGGAAATCCAACCCCTTGGGAACACGAACAGGGGATCGATCTCAACTGAAGCATCGGCCCGGAACGCCGAACCGGTAAAGGTAGCCACACTATTCACTCTTTCCTGGGCGTTTCTGCCCTTGAGGATGGGATGAGGCCGTAAGGTACCGGCCTTGGTGGTGAACAACAAAGGGCCTTTCTCACCCGGTTTCCCGGCGAAGCCGTTGCTGAAGCTGAGGCCGAAGGCCCGAGCCAGGTCTTGAGCACAACCCGGCATGGGCATGTGATCGACCATGAACAGAAGGGAACCGCCGTTTTCTACCCAGGCGCGCACCGCTTTGATTTCAGCGGCGCTGAACGCGGAAGGCGTAGGCAGGCTCCAGTCCTCCACATTCCTCTTGTTAAGCGCGTTGGAGATGACCAGGATATCGCCCTCGGCCAGTGTTTTTTCGGTGAACGGCGCCCGGTTGGCCTTCACTCTGAAGCCGTCGGCCCGCATGACATCGGCAAAGGGTTTATAGCGGCCGTCCATGGTGTGGAAATTGTTGTGGGCCTCGTCGATCAAAATCACGGGACCGTTTTGTTCCGGCCAGGCCGGGTTGTCGACCTTGGGCGTATATCCGCGGTCAGCAACCTGTTGACCGAAGAGAAGCGGCGTCAGAAGAAAGAAAAACAGCAAGCGCATGAACGGGCCTCCAAGGGATGGATCTCGCATGTCTGGTATACGTGAAATCAGCCTCCGGGATTCAGTCAGCCTCTGCGATCTTTGACAATGGCGCGCAGCAGCGAGAAACCCATAATGCCCGAAACCAGATAGCCGCCCAGGCCGATAATGGGAATATCGTGCCACTTGGGCGGCACCCCTGAATGTACGATCAAAGAGGAACCCACAATCAAAGAGGCCAACACAATGGCGGAACTGATACGAGCGCTGGTCTTCTCGATCGTAGAGCGCAACGGGCCTAAACCCAAGTGTTCCAGTTCTACCTTGAAGCGACCGGTGCGCGCCTGTTTGATCAGTTCGCGCATCTCGCCGGGCACTTCGCGCATCAGATACAGCAGGTCGCTGCCGGTTTCGTAAACCTGCCTGACCACGCGCCTGGGATGGTAGCGGGCCATGATGATGCGTTTCAGAAACGGTTCCAACTGCGAGGAAAGATCGAAATCGGGGTCCAGCTTGCAGCCCAAGGATTCAATCTGAGTAATGCTTTTGATCAATAGAAAAAAGGGAGCCGGGATGCGGAGTTCGTGCTTCACCGTCAGGTCAAGCAAACTGCGGATCATGGGGCCGACTTCCAGGTCCTTCAAGGGACGATAGAGGTAGCGATCCATCAACTCGGAGATTTCACGTTCCAGCAGGGGACGGTCGATCAGGGAGTGCGCATGCGTCAGCTTCAACAGGCTCTCGGCGGCCGCGACCTCATCATGCCCAACCACGCGGACCACGGTTTCGGCAAACAACTCGCGGCTCTCGCGGTCGATGCGCCCGACCATGCCGAAATCCAGGAAGCAAATGATATTGCCCTTGGTTATCAGTAAGTTGCCGGGGTGCGGATCGGCGTGGAAAATACCGTGCTGAAAGACCTGTTCCATGACCAGGGCGGCGCCGCGTTTGGCAATCAGCGCCGGGTCCAGTCCCTTTTGCTTCAGGATATCCAGATCGTTGGGCCGATAGCCGTCGATCCATTCCAGGGTGAGCACCCGGCGCGTGGTGTAGGCATGGTAGACCTTGTGAATGTAGGTGGTGTGGTTCCCGTGAAACAGTTCGGCGAAGCGATCGATATTGGCGGCTTCGCTGGTATAGTCCAGTTCGTGTTCCATGGTGCGGGCAAATTCCTCGACCACACGCGTGGGTTTATGCACCTGGCCCAATTCCATATGCCGTTCCATCAAGGTGGCCAGATCGTGCATGATCTCCAGGTCTACATGAATCTGACGCTTGATGCCGGGCCGTTGGATCTTGACTACCACGTCCTCGTTGTTCTCTCGCAGCCGGGCTCGATGGACCTGTCCGATGGAACCCGCGGCTATGGGTTCACTCTCGAAATAACTGTAAATGGTGTCCCGATCGGCGCCAAGCTCTTCCTCGATAATGCGGCGGGCCACATCGGAGGGAAAAGGGGGAACGTGGTCCTGTAACTTGGTCAACTCCTCCATGATGTCCTCGGGCAACATGTCGGAACGTGTGGAAAGGGCCTGGCCCATCTTGACGAAGGTGGGACCCAGTTCCTGAAGCACAAAACGGAGCCGGGCGGCGCGTGACATTTCGCTGAAATTACCGGCGAATTTCTTGCGCAGGGGATTCCACTTGAGACCCAGATAATGATCCACGCCCAGGGTGGCGATCAGGTCTTCAAAACCGTACTTCAACAGCACAAACAGTATCTGACGATAGCGCTGCATGGATGCATAGGTTTTGAGCAGAATCCCGAATTTGGATGTCACGGAGCGCTCCGGTCCCGCCTAAGGCGTGGTATCGATGGACGACAGCACACCCATTATAACAACAAGCCGGCGCCGGAAGCAGATAAGGAATATAGATACCAGGGCTCCTTCAAAGTCAAACATGAGCCGAATCGGTTCAATTCTTCCCGGGAAGGCCTATGGTTCCGGCTTTTGATACTCGGCCCGGGCATCGGCGGCTCCGACGATCCGGAGTTGTCGGATCACAAGGGCGAATTGGACATTTTATTGCAACCCGCAAACGTTCGATATTGGGGTCTTTGGCGACAAGGAGGCCGGGAGGGGTCGGCCTCTTTGTCCTTTTCCCCATTAACCGCTAAAACCAGGGAGGTCGCCGGCGACCTCCTTTCCTTAATTAATTGACCGCCCGCACCGTTTCCAGGAATCTGCCGACCTCGGTATCCAGTTCACGGCTGTCTTCCACCAATTGCCGGGCCGAAACCAGCACCTCGTCGGTAGCACTTCCGGTTTCCAGAACCGAATCATTGACCTCGAGAATACTTTTGGCCACGTCGTTATTGGCATGGACGGCCTCGCTGAGATTGGTGGAGATTTTTTCCATAGAGGCGCCCTGTTGTTCTACCGCCGCCGCTACTTCCAGAGCGACGTTCTTCAGTTCCATCATGATTTTCTGGATGCCGTCCATACCGCCCACCGCGCGGCCGGAGGAGTCCTGGATTTCATTGACCTGTTCTTGAATGGTTCGGGTGGAGTCGGTGGTCTTTGCGGCCAGGTTTTTGACTTCATTGGCGACCACCTCGAAACCCTTGCCGGCCTCGCCCGCACTGGCGGCCTCGATGGAGGCATTCAGCGCCAGCAGGTTGGTCTGACCCGCAATCTGTTGGATGAGATTGAGGACCTGGGTAATGTCCCCGGCAGTTCGAGCCAGAGAGTCGACCTTGCCCTGGGCATCGTTGACGGCTTCCAGGGCCTTGACCGCAATTTCCGATACTTCACTGACCTGAGCGCTGATTTCAAAAATATTGGCGGATAACTCCTCGATAGACACGGAAATATTATCCACGTTGGCCGCGGATTGTTCGGTTGCCGACGCCACCGTGGAGGAACCGTTTTGCGCGATCTCCGTTTTCTCCGCCATGGTCCTGGCCCTTGTTTCCATATTGACGGAGGCATCGATGAGGGCTTGCGTTACCCGGCCCACCGTTGACTGGAACCGGCCCATCAGATTATCGGCGGCCCGTTCTTTTTCCGCTTTGATTTCCGCCTCGCGGAGTCGGTTTTCTTCTTCGTGTTCTCGGGCAATTCTTTCCTGTTCCCGGGTCAGCCGTTCATTTTCCAACGCGTTCTGCTTGAACACCTCCACGGCGCGGGACATGGCGCCGATTTCGTCCGGGCGACCGGTGCAGGGGATTCTGACCGTATTGTCACCGTCTGCCAAAGTCAACATGGCATTGGTTAAATAGGTGATCGGACGGCTGACGCGACGATTGACGAAACGCATGATCAAGAGGCCGAACAGCAGGCTGAAAACCAGAGAAGTGAATTTCACTTGCAGCTTTCTGGTCTCCAATCTCACGGTTTCCTCGATATATCTGCTGATGGAGGCGACCAGTGCCTGTTGTACGCCCAGCAGACTGTCGATACCGGCGGTTGCCGCATTGACCCAGGTTGCGGCATCGACGGGATAGGCCTCACCCAGTTTACCCGCCGCGAACACCTCCAGCCTGGTCTGCTCGAACGTGCCGAAAAATTTCTTGCGGGCGACTCGGATACTCTTGAGCACGTCTTCATCCAAATCGCCTCCCGCTTCGATATCCAACTGCAATTTGGAACTTTCCACCCGGGATCGGTACCCGGCCAGGATCTCGGCCGGCGCGGGTTCGATGGGTTTTCCTGAGGAGATCAGGCTGCCGATGAGGGCCCTTTCCCTACCGGAATATTCTCCCATGATCCAGGCGAAATTGATCATGTAACCCAGCTTTCTCGCATGGCCGTCCTTGGGCGCGTCCCGCCACATGTATCCGCGCATTTTGCTGCTCAACTCGATCAATGAGGAGAAGGTCGGCACAACCGCGCTCGCTATCGCCGGGTCTCGTTCCTCGGCAGGTAAGGCGAGCATACGGTCCACCTCCGCACGCAAGTCCGTTACCTCGGCATAAGCATTTCTTACCTTGGAGACCATTTCCTTCTTCCCTTGAAAAGGAATGCCCTCGGCCAGGTGCTTCATGGCTTCCCGATAGGCGGCATTGCCTTCCTTACGGCGGAATTCGATGATTTTCTGCAACTTTTCCACCTGCTCGGAATCCACGGCGGCCATGGCGGTGTTGCGCGCGCCGCGCTCCAAGGCCCAGTGTCCCTTGGCGGTCAGCAGGAGGGAAGAAACCTCGTTACATTCGGCGACGGCCAGAGCATCTTGTCGCAGGCCCAGGGTCCCGACCGCCATGTAAACCAAAAGAACCACAATAAATACGATAAGGACGGCCAGGGAGCCGAGAAGGCTCTTCTTCACATTCATGTTTCCAAACAGACTCATGTCTACCTCTGTGCGTGGGGTCGGCAAAACACAATTAGGGTCTGTATCGGCATTTTTGCCATGTTTCTTTTGGAAAAACATGCCTGGAGACGAACTTATTTCACCCCCAACGACAACTGAGGGCCGGGTGAAGTCATGGCAAGTTGGATTCCCGAACATCGAGCAATAAAATCAAGTGCGTAGCTTTCCAAATGTTCAGCAAAAAAGCCATCGGCCCGAGCCTGTTGTAATTCCCATGAGTCAACCATTTTCCCATGCTGACCCATTCCCGGACAAAAAATGAAAGATCAAGATCAAAGGGGACCGAAATCGGTCCCCTTGCCGGGGCCCGGCAGCTCAATCTGTTTTCTATGATGAATCGGTTAGAACCGGACGGTGGCGCCCACCACATAGGTGGGCTTCAGGTTCAATCGGGGCGCGGCGATATCGGAGGCGGGGTTGTCCACCACGTCCAGCAGCAGTTGCAGCTTCGGCCGTTTCTTATAAGCGGCGGCTCGACTGTCAACTTTTTCCTTTTTATTTTTGCGTACGGCCCACCAGATGATTGCGGTCAGAGCGAGAGCGGCTCCGCCGATCAATACATAACCGACTGTTTCGGCGTCCTTATACGGGTGTGATTTAGCCGTCGCCGTGGGACCGGCAAACATGGTGCCCAGCAGCAGGACCATCATCAAAGGGCGTATTACTTTTTTCATATTTCACTCCTATTCGACCGCCGCCGATAGGGGTGTTTCGGCGCGTGTCGAAAAGACTGAAAGGCCGTGGAAAGGCGCCTGATTTCCACGATCTGTTTTCATTATTGGAAAACAGACAACCATGTATACGTGGAGCGATGAACGAAACTTCAAAGTTTTGCTATTTCGTTACCTGATCAAGGGAATTTCATCGAACCTGAGTATTCTTGCCGCGAAATTGAGTAGCAATGCCTATCGACATCTGCCGGAGTGCCCTGGTACAAATGTTAACGAGGATATAAGAGTGTGATTTTTATGCATACCGTCGCAACGTTTTTCAGCGAGGTGTGTAATGAGGTTCTTGTTGTTGATCAGCCTGCTTGGCCTGCCGTGCCCGGGCCAGGTGACCGAGGAGATGACGGTAATCGCGCGGGAAGTGCGCCTGCACGTGTTGGATCGGAACGGCAAACCGGTTCGGGGTCTTTCCGCCGACGATCTGCTTGTTCGGGAAGACGGCGCGCCGCGTCCCCTGACCTTCTTTCAGGAGGTGGATCTTACCCGGCGCGACGGCAGTGCGGCCGGGGAATCCCGGGCATCCGAGGTCGCCCGGCGCAATATGGTGATCTTCCTGGATACTTCCAATATGACACCGGAAACGGCAACCGGCGCCCGCGAGTCGGTGGCGGGGGTCATCGACAAACTGGGGCCGCATGACCGGGTCAAGCTGGTTCAACTGGAGGACCGGGTTGTGGATCTGACGGCCTTCACCGGCGATCGGCAGCGCTTGAAACTGGGTTTGCAGAAGGCCGCCTTTCGGGGAGTCCAACGGCGCGAGTTATCGGCGAGTACACGAACCATCTCCGACCTGATCCGCGATGTCAACAACCTGCCGCCCGAGATCGACCCGGAACCGCTGTTGCGAATGATTGACCAGGAAGTCAAACAGAAGGAGCGCATCAAGGGTCACCATTACAAAACCTTTCTGAATGCGCTGGGTGTGATGGCTCAAGCGCTGGGCATCATGCAGGGCAGCCGTTCCATCCTGGTGGTCAGCGGCGGCAACTACCTGGAGACCGGCGGCGTCTACGCGAATACGGAGCGGCTGGGCCGGGCCCTGAACCGGATGCTGAATCGCAACAACGTAACCGTCTACAGTTTCCTCGCCGCCACGCGCAACGATCGGGCGACCAACGAGATGCAGATGCAGGGGCACATCATGAATGTTCACGCCATGCAGGATGCCGGGCTGATCTACGGCGACCTGCGCAAGAGCGAGAACACCATGTTGGATCGGCCCGGAAAAGAGGCCGCCGGTCTGGATCTGGCTTCGCAAGGCACGGGCGGGTTTATGGAGCGCGGTACCGACCTTGCCGGCATGAGCGTTCGCGTGAGCCGCGTCTTCGATCACGCCTCACATTATTACCGTCTGGGTTATATGCTGGAAGATTCCGGGAAGGCCGAATCGGTTCACGTCCAACTCAAGGGGAAACGACCGGGCGTGAAACTGGTCTACGGACGCGACATTGTGCCCGGTAAACCCTACCTGCAACTGGACGAAGCCTCGCGCGCCATGACGCGCCGCGCCATGTTGCTCTACAGCCGCGAAACCACGGACGGTTTAAATGCTTCCTGGCGTTACCACCTGAACCGGACCGAGGAAGGTTTCGCGCTGACGGTTTTCGGCAGAACGAACGGGGCGTCGGAGTCGGGATACGAGATCGGGTTTTCGGCCTTCGATGCGGCGGGTCTGCCGCTGGACATGATCACGGCTACCACCACCGGCTTGCCTGACCGCAAGTATTTCACCTTCTCCGATGTCTTGCTGACCATCCCGCCGCCCGCCGGAATCCGCTGCTATCTGCGCAACTTGGACACGGGTGACTTCAGCCTGCAAAACCTGGCGATTCCCGAGACGAAAACGACCGGCGAGGCTCCGGTCATCCCACAACTGATCTTCGCAACGACGCGGGGGAACGATGTCCTGCCGCTGAACCATCTGCGCGAGGAGGACAAGGCGGGTAACCCGCGCGTCACGGCCGATCCCCTGGTGGTCAACAATGCCCTGTTCCGTACGGCCTTCCAGCCCACATTCAGGCAACCGGAAAAGATCTCGGTCCTGTTCCATGTGGAGAACCTGGTCGGAGAACTTCAGGAGGGCCTGAATATCGACTTCATGCTGAAGACCTCGGCGGGAGCCCGCGGGGTAAGCGGCAGGATCGTACAGATGGAGCGCCGCCTGGCCGCTATCCGCTACATCGCGGAGATAGAAGCCGCCGATTTAAGCCCGGACGATTATAGCTTATGGGTTCGGGTCACCAAAGAGGGCATGCAAGGTGCGTTGATCAAGGGCGGCCGCTTTCAGATTGAATAATTAATCGAGCCCGCTTTTTATCCCACCAATCTTTGGTAACCTCCGTGGGTTGGCCGGAATCCAGTCCTTCCAGAAGTCGGTTTTTCAAGTTCTGGGTCGGTTTCAAACGTTCCCTGGCCGATGCGACAAGATACACAACGTATTCCTCCGCGGAGGAAAAAGCCCCGCCTAGAACCTGTTCTTCAACAAATTCGGCCAGGTCTCCGGGTAAGGTTATATTCAGAGTGGACATGCCGACACCTCCATTTTCATAAAGAGGGCTATTTGGATTCGCTCAAAGATTCCTTTACCGCCTCGAAGCGGCGGGCGTAGGCGTAGAGCATCGCGTTGCCGGTCAGGTCTCGGTGCCACATGCCCAGCGCACTTTGGGCAAAGGCAACGTATTCGTCCAATCGTTCTCGCGGTACATCGCGCATCAGGTAGGCGTACAGGGTCAGTGAACCGATTTCCAGGTCTGCCGCGTTGGTTTGTTTGGTCTGGTTCAGGATCATTTGCTTCCGGCGTTCCTCGATTCGGCCCGGTTGCACCACGTTGATCACGTCGACCAGGTGTGATGTTACCGAGACCACCGCGTCCATGGTGTCCTGAAGGGATCCCTGTTCCTTGAGCAGGACACTCATGCTCGGCATGATTTTTTGCAGATCGTCCTCGGTCACGCTTTCGGTCCAGGTCTGGAACTCCGGGGTTTGGGCGGTGGTATTCAAAGCGCGCATCTTTTGCATCAGGTCTTTGCCCACCGGCGTTTCCAGCCACTTCAGGATTTCGGCCTCGTGGGCGCGGTCCATTTCCATGGCCAGGAATTGGGTTAAATCCGCCCGGATCTTTTCCGGGGTAAAGGCGGCATCCAAACCTTGGGCGAAACGCTTGCGATCTTCTTCACTCAAGATAGCCGCGAGTCCCGTTTTCGTGGTGGCGATGCGACGAATCATTTCCTCGGTCATCTCATCGAAACCCAAGCCCCGGTAGACCGCATCCACCCGGGTGGGACGATTGTCGGCCAATGCCTTTTTGTTGGCCTCGGTCAGCGGCGCCATGCGGCTTTCAGCGGTGATGAATCCGCCGCCGGTGACAATGATTTCCACTTGACCCTGTTTGCCGCCGCCGCTGATCTTACCGGTGCCCGCCAGTTCCTCCAGAATCGGCAGGAAGGGACCGCGACGGATGACCTGCTTGAACTTCTGGTCAATCTCCAGCATGGCGGGCAGGCCCGGTTGCAAGTCGGTACCCAGGTATAGTTTACCGGTGATTTCCAGGGTGAAGGCGCGATCGGTGACCGTTTCCAGCCGGGCTTCGAACCTGCTGTTTTGCAGATCGGGCCGATAACTGGAATCTTCACCGGCCATTTTGAAGGCCAGTTTCTTCAGGGCGTCCCCGGTGATGGGCCAGGACGCACCCAGCTTGACCGGCTCGGCCGGGAGAAGGCTTAGGAATAATTGGTAGGCATCGTCTAATTGAACCATTTCTTTGATCAGCTCGGTCCTGGTTTGCTGATTCAGTTCGGGCGCCTTACCCGTGGCATCCGGTACTACGGTCACTTCCCATTTACCGTCCTTGGAAGTAAAGACCAGATCCCGGTCACTGTAGGGATGAAGAATCAGCCCTTGTTGGCTGGTGCGCGTATAGGCGCGGGTGTAGTCGCGTTCGATGCGGGTGGGAATGCCCTTTTCGTCCACGGCGACCACCTTGAAGGTAAATTCCTTCAGGGTGACTTCCTTGTTCGGCACGTCTATCTTCTGTTCCCCCGCTTCCACCTCCATATCGATCATCTGACTGCTTCGGGTGAGGACGTGCCGGCTCTCACCGGCCTTGAACGCGGGCGGTTCGACCATTTTCTTCAGGTCGTAAGTAACATCTCCCGCGATGAGCGTGAAAACAAATATGGGGGCGAACAGGGCAAACACAGGTTTCATGAGGTCCTCGATCAATGGAATGATGAAGCAACACTCCGGGCTGTTCATGTAACTTCGGCACTCATGCTAGCAAGTGCGGCTCTTGGACGCAATCGGCTTGTGTCGAGATTGGTCGAGATTGCAGGGTGTCGTCAGAGTCGAGCGAATTTGACAGGTTGTCACGGGCTGTCACGTGAATATCAGGCACCGAGCCAATTCTCGCTTACCGCCCGCTTATTCGGCAACCGGCTCGAACATGCGGAAGAAACCAACCAGGTCGAAGGTGCCGCCCTCGATCTTGAAGTCCTTGGCCAGGGTAAGGGCTTTGTTGCGCAGACCGGCGGCCATTTCTTTGAAGATTCGTGAGTCCACCGTGACCTGGATATCCGGGTTCTCCATTTTGTAGGGCTGCACCTCGGCAATGCCGCGTCGCACGTGGATGCTGAAATCCTCGCCCGTGTCCGGGAAGTGAAAGGCCACTTTCTGGTCTACATCTGCCGATTTTTCAGGGTTAAGGGTGACGCGTAGCGAGGTGAAGAAGCCTGCCATGGGAAAATCGTGGATCATTCGTTTGTTGGTGCTGCCCATTTGTTTGATTTTGATCCCCTGGTCCAGTTCACCGGCGCGGGTCAGGTAATAGTGTCTGGCATTAGGATTGCTCTGAGCCCCGCCCAGTTTCACCAGTGCCTGGATACGAGCATCCCTGGCTTTTTTCGACTTCGGGTTCAAGACCAACAGGTAGTCCGTCAGTTCCAGAACCCACTGGTGCTCGCCCTTTGCCAGCGCCTCGGCGACCTTTACCTCCAGGGCTTCGATGCCACCGGCAAGCTCGGCGTATTTTCGTGCCTTCTCCTTGGGCGGCAGGGGAAACAGGTTGGTGGGATTGCCGTCGAACCAGCCCAGGTTGCCGTCGAAGATGGAGCGGACAGACCAGGCCACCGTACCGTAGTATTCCTGGAGGTATTGGGACGAGGCCAGGTGAGGGGGTAACTTGACCGCCTCCACCAATTCGTCGGGCTTCAAACCCAGGTTGATCAAGCGGATGGTCTGGTCGTGCACGTACTGAATGCCGTCGCGGTAGTTGGTCAGTTCCTCGTAGATTTTATCGGCGCCGCGAATGATGTTCGTGTGGCTGGGAGCCAGGAACTCGGGTTTAAGGGCGCGCATCTTGTCCAGGCTTTCGATCCAGCGGTTCACGTCACGGTAGGGCGTGCCGCGAATGGTGTACAGATTGGGAAAGGCGCGATAGATATTGTCACCCGGCATCAAGACCTTCTTGTCGGGCAGCCACACGAAGATCTGGTCGTTGGTTTCACCCGGCGCGGCGACCAGTTTCATGCGAATGCCCGCCGCGGTGACTTCCAGTTCATCGGAAAAGGTATGGGTGGGCCGGATGATATCGAAGGTGGAGTCTTCGTTAATCTCCAGCTTCAAACCAATGCCGTCGTTGATGGTGGCGGCGCCCTCCAGGTAGGAACCGAACATGCGCATGGAGCGTTGGGTGATGATGGGGCGCAGCATATTGATGATGCGGTCGATGTAATATCCGGTGGTCTCGTGAGCATAGACGGGCACGTCGACACCCTCGGTGAAAACACCGGAACCGAAGACATGGTCGGCATGATTGTGGGTATAGACCACGGCGGCGACGGGCTTTTGGGTGATTTCACGGAAGGCGGCCAGTACCTCGCGCGCGGCTTCGGTGGTCTCCATGGTGTCCACGACCACCACGCCGTCGGTGCCCTCGATCATGATGGAATTGGCCAGTCCGTAGCCGATGGCCGCGTAAACGCCGTCGGTCACTTTTTCGACGCGTTTCTCGAAGGAGGCGTTTAATTCGGCCAGACCCTCCGGGGTTTCCAGCTTCTCGAAGGCAACGCGCTCGGGCCCGCCACAGGCCGACAGTAAGAGGAAAGAAAGACCGATCAAGTAGCGCATGAGGAACCTCCATCCATGGATGCAACAAGGCTCAATCATATCGCTTGGGCAGGCGCGATGCCAATAGGCCGGCAGTAAACCACTATGAATAGGAGTGTTCCAAAAGAGCCCGAGATGCAAACAACCTTCCCGGAGTGGTCGCTCTGCCCGGCTGGATATTCCCTCTTACACCATTCCCTTTTGTCCAGGACACGGTCTCCGCCTCACTCAAAGGTTCCGCAATACTTAACAGGTCTCCAGTCATCGCAATCCTGTAACATGTATCAATATTTTACAAGTCGCTCATTTCTCTCCTTGACATAATAACAGCGAATGCCTAAGCTATAGTTGTGTCAAGTCTAACCCCAGCCCTTCTATGAGGCAGCATGTGTGCAAATTGGCTTTGCTTCGGTATTGCTAAAACTACTGCCTTTTGTGATCGGCCTTTTACAATGACGACACTTTTATTTCCTTGATACTGAATCAAGTCATCATGCCTTACTAAAAATTCAGGAGAAGTTTTGCTATGAAAACTGCTTTCACTCTATTGGTTTCTTTTGCCTTGCTTGCCGGTTCCTCGGCATTTGCCCAGAAATTCGAGCACAACCACCGCGACATCGTCGAAGACGGCGTTCGCGAAGACGGTTCTGTTTCCATCCGCACGGTCGACCCCTTCGGTAACAAGGTTCGCGTCGTTGTCGAGCCCAAGGGCCCGGTTCTTCCCGAAGCTCCTTATGACAATCCCGAAGATCCCCGCTTCGTCATGCAATCCGATGAGATGGATTATGACCGCGCAAGTAAAGCTCGCGTTAACATCGACGTTTACGCCTGTGCCGACGAAGAGTACCGCGCCGCGTATTCCAACTGGACCAGCCGACTGAACCAGATTATCGAAACCGCTGACAACGCCTATGTCCGTGACTTCGACATCAACTGGATTATCCAAGGCTACTACAGTTGGACCTCCAGCTCTATCGGCCCTTCTGGGATCCTGAGCCAGTTGGCATCCGCCGCTTCCGGCCTGCCCAACGGTCTGGTCATGGGTTTCACCCGCGACAGCAGCTTCAACGCCGGCGGCATCGCTTACGTTTACAGCTCCAATCCCGGCCTCGGTACTTCCGTCTGCTTGGATCAGGGCACCAGCTCTACTATCTACGCGCTCCGTCACGAAGCCGGCCACAACTACGGTTGCGGTCACGACGCTTCCAACTCCGGTAAGGTCTGCATGATGAACTACACCTATGCCTACTCGGTAGACTACTTCGACAGCGCTCACGACAGCCTGGTGAACAGCCATCGC